>NZ_JBEXPT010000010.1:0-103123 GCF_040612195.1 Streptomyces sp. NPDC006450
GCGGCGCGCGCCCCCGCGCGCGGCGCGGGGGGCCCACCCCCCCCCCCCCCCCCGCCCCTCTTGCGTTCTCCGGTCGGAGCTCGAACGGGGCCCGACCGGTCAGACCTTCACCGTGCACCCGTCCAGCGACGACCTGCGGGCCGCCTCCAGCACGTCCAGGCAGTGCGCCGCCTCCAAGGCCGTGACGGGGGCCGGGCCGCCGTCGCGCAAGGCCGCCGCCACGGCCGCGTAGTACGCGGGGTAGTCGCCCGGGGCCGTCCGCACCGGCGTGCCCCCGCCGGTCAGCGGTGATTCCCCGGAGCCCAGCCGGCCCCACAGGTGCTCGGGCTCCTCGCCCCAGGCGTGGTCGGGGTCGCCGGGGCGCAGGCCCTCGCGCAGCGCCCCCTCCTGGGGGTCCAGGCCGTACTTGACGTAGCCCGCGCGGGAGCCCAGGACGCGGAAGCGCGGGCCCAGCTGGGCCGTGGTCGCGCTGACGTAGAGGTGGGAGCGGACCCCGCTCGCGTGGGTGAGGGCGATGAAGGTGTCGTCGTCCGTCGCGGCGCCCGGCCGGCGCACGTCGGTCTCCGCGTAGACCCGTACGGCCGGGCCGAAGAGCACCAGCGCCTGGTCCACCACGTGGCTGCCGAGGTCGTACAGCAGGCCGCCGACCTCCTCGGGGGCGCCGGACTCGCGCCAGCCGCCCTTGAGCTGCGGACGCCAGCGCTCGTAGCGGGACTCGAAGCGCTGGATCTCGCCCAGCTCGCCGTCGGCGACGAGGCGGCGCAGGGTGAGGAAGTCGTTGTCCCAGCGGCGGTTCTGGAAGACCGACAGGAAGGTCCCGGTCCGGTCGGCGAGCGCGGCCAGCTCGCGGGCTTCCGCGGCGGTGGCGGCGAGCGGCTTGTCCACGACCACCGGGATGCCCGCGGTGAGGGCGGCGGTGGCGAGCGGGACGTGCGTCTTGTTCGGGGAGGCGATGACGATGAGGTCCGGGGCGGGGCTCTGGGCGAGCAGCTCGGTGGCGGTGGCGACGATCCGGACGTCGGGGTAGGCCTCGCTGGCCTGGGCGGCGCGGCCCGGATCGGAGGTGACGACGGTGTCCAGGACCAGGCCCTCGGTCGCGGAGACGAGCGGGGCGTGGAAGACGGAACCGGCCAGTCCGTAGCCGACGAGTCCGACGCGGAGGGGGGAGGCGGGGGCGGTGGCGTTCATGGTGACCACTTTGGCAACAGTGTTGCTTAAGTGCAAGGAGGGTGGACAATGGGCAGGTGGACAGGGGTAGCAGGGGTGGCAGGGGCGACACGAGCGGCGGCAGCGGTGTGAACCTGCCGGTGCTGCGCGGGCACAACGACGCGCTGGTACTGGACCTCCTGCGCGGCGCCGGCCCCGCCGGGCTCGGCCGCGGCGACCTCGCCGCGCGGACGGGACTCACCCCGCAGGCCGTCAGCAAGATCGCGGCGCGGCTCCGGGGCGAGGGCCTGGTGGCCGACGCGGGACGCGAGGCCTCCACGGGCGGCAAGCCGCGCACGCTGCTCAGGCTGGTGCCGGAGGCGCGGTACGCGGTCGGCGTGCACCTGGACCGCGACGAGCTCACGGCGGTACGGGTCGACCTGGCGGGCCGCGTCGTCGCCGAAGGGCGGGCCCCGCTGGACTTCGGGGCCGGTCCGGACGTGGTGGTCGAGGAGGCCGTACGGGCTGTCGAGCGGGTGTGCGGTGGCGATGGCGATGGCGGTGGCGACGGCGGTAGTGGGAGCGGTGACGGGGGTCGGCCGGTCCTTGGTGTCGGCGTGGCGGCGCCGGGGCCGCTGGACTGGCGGACCGGGGTGTTGGGGCGGGTGACGGGGTTCCCGGAATGGGAGGGGTTCCCGTTGCGGGAGGTGCTGGAGGGGCGGTTGGGGGTTCCCGTGCGGGTGGACAAGGACACCAACGCGGGGGTCGCGGCGGGGGCCGGCTTCGGAGAAGCCGCCTTCGGGGAGGCAGTGGCGTACGTGCACGTCGGCACCGGACTGGGAGCGGGGCTCCGGCTGGCCGGCGGTGGAGAGGTCTACCGGGGGCGGCGCTCGGCGGCGGGCGAGTTCGGACACCAGGTGCTGCGGCTGGACGGGCCGGCCTGCCGGTGCGGGGGGCGCGGGTGCGCGGAGGTGTTGTGTCTCGACGCGGTGGCCGGGGGCCGGCTGGAGGAGGCGGCGCGGATCGTGGGGGAGGCGGCGGCGAACCTGGTCGCGCTGCTGGATGTGGACAGGGTGTTGCTCGGGGGGCGGGTGGTGGCGGCCGCCCCGGGGGTGTTCCTGGCGGGGGTGCGGGGGGTTCTGGGGGTGCGGGCCTTCGTGGGGGGTGCGGTGAGGGTCGAACTCGCCGAGGGGGGTGTGGCCGAGGGGGCGGCGGAGCTGGTGCTGGGCCCGTTGTTCGGGCGCGGGGTGTGAGGTGAGTGACTCCGCGGCATGTCCGCCGAATGGGCGGAAACGGGAAGAATCCGGGCGTGGTGCTGGACATGGGGTCGGGCGTGCGTGGGAGGGTGCGGGCACCGGAGTGATTGTCGGCTTGTCCGGCAATCGCTTCACCGGTCATCGTTCCGTCGTCGGCGAGTAGGGGTTCTTCATGCGACTGCGCAAAGCCCTTGCCCTCGCAGCCGTCCTCGCGGCCACGGCCGCCACCACCGCCACCGCCGCCCCCGCCGCGTTCGCGGACATCGGTACCGGTGGTGGAGCCCGTCCCGCGCCCGCGTTGCCCTCGCGGGTGGAGGCCATCTGCGGTGACGGGAAGAGCACGCAGTTTCCGATCGGCGCCCGCATTCGCGGTGGACCGGCCGTGTACCGGACCGGCGGCGCGGCGCAGACCTGGTACCTCGACCTCACCAACACCACCGCCGCCCGGTGCACGGCCATCCATCCCGTCGTCGTCTTCACCGACTCGGCCCGCGCCCTGCGGCCCGCCCATTTCCGCATGGAGTTCGACGGCCTCGGCACCACCTTCCCCGTCAGCCTGGAGCGCACCGACCGGGACGAGATCGTCGCCGTCTTCGACGGGGGCGACGCCTTCGCCGGCTTCACCGTCGGCCCCGGCGGTTCCGTGACCGTCACCGTCCGGCTCGCCTTCGCCCCCGACGCCCCGCGCGGCGAAGCCGTAGCCGACGCCGCGCTGGTGCAGCGCAAGGGTGACGACGGCGACTGGATCGGCGAGGCGGGCGGCTACCGGTTCGAGATCCAGGGTCCCGACGCGGAGGCCGGCGAGGCCGGAGCGCTGGCCGAAACCGGCCGCGCCACGGGAGCCTGGGCGTACGGGGCCGGCGCCGCGGCCGCCCTGGTCGGCGGCGGCGGACTCCTGCTCGGGGCCCGCCGGCTGCGCAAGGGGCCCGGCCCGCAGTCCACGTAGGCACCGTCCACGTAGGCACCGTCCACGTAGGCGCGCCGTCCGCGTAGGTCCACGGGCGCAGTCCGCAGAGGCGCCGTCCGCGCGGAGGCGTCCACGTAGAGTCCGAGGGTGGAAGAACCGACCGCCTACGCGCACCACCACCAGCCCGGCCTGCCCGTCCGCTCCGGCATCCCCGAGCACGGCCGCATCCCCAAGTACTACGCCGTCAAGGCCCGCATCGCCGTGCTGCTCGACGAGCTCGGCGAGGGGGGTCTCCTCCCCACGGAGCGCGATCTCGCCGAGCAGTACGAGGTCTCCCGCGAGACCGTCCGCCAGGCCCTGCGCGAGCTGCTGCTGGAGGGCCGGCTGCGCCGCTCCGGCCGCGGCACCGTCGCCGCCGGGCCGAAGCTCGAACAGCCGCTGTCGCTGGCGAGTTACACCGAGGGCGTACGCCGCCAGGGCCGCACCCCGGGCCGCCGCCTGATCGGCCTGGAACGCTTTCCCTGCCCGGCGTCCGTGGCCCCCGGCATCGGCGCCGAGCCCGGGGAGCCGGTCTGGCACCTGGAGCGGGTGCTGCTCGCCGACGAGGAGCGGGTCGGACTGGAGAGCACGTACGTCCGGGTCGCCCGCGCACCCCGCCTCGACATCGATTTCCAGCCGGACTCCTCCTTCTACGGATACCTCCACGACAGCCTCGGCATCTCCTTCGGCGACGCCGACGAGAAGCTGGAAACGGTCCTCGCCACGCCCCGCGAAGCCCTGCTGATCGGCACCCCGCCCGCGCTCCCGATGCTGCTCATCCACCGTTTCTCCCGGGACCGGGACGGCAGGCCGCTGGAGCGGGTGCGTTCTCTCTACCGTGGTGACCGGTTCAGCTTCACGACCCACCTGCGGCCCGAATAGTCCCACCCGAAGCCCCCGTAGGCCCCGAAAGAGGACGAACTCTCATCACGGAACGGTAACGGGTCTAGTCCAAGCGTTGGAGGCTGTTCACCGGAGCGTCGCCCGGGGGATCCTCCCGGGTCACGGGTCGCCGCCACCTTGGAGCACGTGAGAGTCATAGTCGTCGGAGGCGGCGTGGTAGGCACCATGCACGCCTGGCAAGCAGTGGAACGCGGCCACGAGGTCGTCCAGATCGAGCGAGAGGCGGAGGCCCGCGGCGCGTCGTTGCGCAATTTCGGCCAGATCTGGGTCAGTGGACGGGCCGGGGGCGAGGAGCTCGACACCGCCCTGCGGGCCCGCGAGCTCTGGGAGGCGATCGGTGAGCGGGTGCCCGGCCTGGGCTTCCGCGCCATCGGCTCCCTGACCCCGGTACGCAACTCCCGCGAGCGCGCCGTCGCCGAGGCCGCCGCGGCCCGCCCCGACGCTGCCGCACGCGGCTACCGGCTGGTCACCGCCGAGGAGGCCAGGAAGATCAACCCCGCGCTGCGCGGCGCCTTCGAAGCCGCCCTGTGGTGCGAGCGGGACGCGGCCGTGGAGCCGCGCACCGCCCAACTCCACCTGCGCGAGGCCCTCAAGGCCTCCGGCCGCTACGCCTTCCTCCCCGGACGCGAGGTCCGCGAGGTCCTCGACAACGGCGCCGGCCCCGCCGCCGTCCGCGACGACCACGGCGACGTCCACCAGGGCGACGCCGTCGTCCTGGCCACCGGAGCCTGGCTCTCCGGACTGGTCCGCGAGCTGGTCCCCGACCTGCCCGTGCGGCGCGTCCGGCTGCAGATGATGCAGACCGCCCCGCTCGGAGAGGCCCTGACGACCTCGGTCGCCGACGCCGACAGCTTCCGCTACTACCCCGCCTACACGAGCCGGGCCCTCGACGAGCTCAACGCCGGGCAGGCCCAGGCGCCGATCGCCGCCGCGCACAAGATGCAGCTCCTGATGGTGCAGCGGCAGGACGGCGGGCTGACCATCGGCGACACCCACGAGTACGAGCACCCCTTCGCGTTCGACACCCTCGAAGACCCGTACACGCACCTCACCGAGGTCGTCGAGTCCTTCCTGGGCCGCCCGTTGCCGCAGATCCGGCGCCGCTGGGCGGGCGTGTACGCGCAGTGCACCGACACCACCCGCGTCGTCCACCGCCAGCAGGTGGCCGACGGCGTCTGGCTGGTGACCGGGCCCGGCGGCCGCGGCATGACCTGCTCGCCCGCCATAGCCGAAACCACCGCGAACGAACTGGGCTGGTAAGCACCATGACCGACAACACCCCCCGCACGACGCGCACGCACGGCCTGATCGTCCTCGACATGGCCGGCACCACCGTCGCCGACGGCGGCCTCGTCGAGCGCGCCTTCGAACGGGCCGCCGAGCGCCTCGGCGTCGAGCCGGGCAGCGCCGATCACGCCACCAAGCTCCGTTACGTCCGCGACACCATGGGCGAGTCGAAGATCTCGGTCTTCCGCCACCTCTTCGGCGCCGAGGACCTCGCCCGGCGCGCCAACTCCGCCTTCGAGGAGGCCTACGGATCGCTCGTGGACGGCGGCCTCATCGCCCCGGTCCCCGGCGCCCGCGAGACCATCGAGAAGCTCCGCGCCGACGGCCGCACCGTGGCTCTGACCACCGGCTTCGCCCGCGTCACCCAGGACGCCATCCTCGACGCCCTCGGCTGGCAGGACCTGGCCGACCTCACCCTGTGCCCCGCCGACGCGGGCGGCCGCGGCCGGCCCTACCCGGACATGGTGCTGGCCGCCTTCCTGCGCACCGGCGCCGTGGCCGACGTACGCGACACCGTGGTCGCCGGCGACACGTCGTACGACATGCTCAGCGGTGTCCGCTCCGGCGCCGGGATCGTGGCGGGCGTCCTCACCGGCGCCCACGACCGCGCGGCCCTGACCGGGCACGGCGCCACCCACGTCCTGGCCTCCATCGCCGAACTGCCCGCACTCCTGGCCGGGGAGCCCGGCGCGTGAGCGGCATCCGCTTCGACTCCGTCTCGGTCGCCTACGGCGGCAACACCGTCCTGGACTCCCTCGACCTGACCGTCGAGCCCGGCGAGGTGATGGCGCTCCTCGGCCCCTCCGGCTCCGGCAAGACCACGGCCCTGCGCGCGGTCGCGGGCTTCGTCCGGCCCGCCTCGGGCCGGATCCTGATCGGGGGCCGGGACGTCACCGCGCTCCCGCCGCACAAGCGCGGCATCGGCATGGTCGTCCAGCAGTACGCGCTCTTCCCGCACATGCGCGTCGCGGACAACGTCGCCTTCGGCCTGCGGGCGCAGAAGGCGCCCAAGGCGGACATCCCCGGCCGGGTGGCCGAGGTCCTGGAGATGACCGGGATGGCGGCCTACGCCGGGCGCTACCCCCGCGAGCTCTCCGGCGGTCAGCAGCAGCGCGTGGCCATCGCCCGCGCCCTCGCGATCCGCCCCGGGGTCCTCCTCCTGGACGAGCCGCTGTCCGCGCTCGACGCGCAGCTGCGCTCCGGGATGCTCGCCGAACTGGCCCGGCTGCACCGCGAACTGCCCGACGTCTCCATCCTCTACGTCACCCACGACCAGGTCGAGGCGCTGACCCTGGCCGACCGGATCGCCGTCATGGACCGGGCCCGCCTCCAGGACTGCGGCACCCCGCAGGAGCTGTACCGGGCCCCGCGCACCGAGTTCACCGCCTCCTTCGTCGGCAACGCCAACCTGCTCCCCGTCACCGTCGCCGACGGGGGCGCGCTCTTCGCCGGGCACCCCCTCACCCTCGACCCCGGCCGCGCGTCCGTCGGCGCCGGCGCCACCCTGTGCGTACGCCCGCACCTGCTCGGCCTGGGCACCGGCCCCAACGAGCTGAGCGGGACCATCACCGAGGTGCAGTGGCGCGGTTCGACCCACCGGCTCTACGTGGACATCGAGGGCCACCGGGTCAAGGCGGACCTGCCCGAACTGCGCGAAACCCCGGCGCTGGGCGACCACGTCACCCTGCACTTCGAGCCCCGCGACGCGGTGCTCCTGTCCGCGGGGGTCTCCGATGGCTGAGGCCACGGACCGGCGCGCAGCCGGCCCGGCGGCCGCCCCCGAGACCGCGTTCCTTCCCCACCAGCCCGTACGAAGCCCTGCCCCGGGCACGCCCGAAAGCCCGGCCGGAGCCCCCGACGGCTTCGCGGAGAAGGCCGCACGTGCGCCCCGTAGCGTGCCCGGCTGGCTGTGGACCGTGCCTCCCGTCGCCGTGCTCGCCGTGGTCTTCCTCTACCCCCTCGCGCTGGTCGTCCAGCAGTCCCTGTCCCCCGAGAACGGGGGCGGCGCCTTCGACGCCTACGCCTCGGTCTTCGCCTCGCACTCCTTCCGCGAGGCCCTCGGCACCACGGTCTGGCTGGCGGTCGGAGCCACCGCCGGCTGCCTGGTCCTCGGCTTCGCGCTCGCCCTGGTCATCGCCTTCGTCCCGTTCCCCGGGGCACGCGCCGTGGCCAAGTTCATCGACGTCTTCCTCTCCTTCCCCTCCTTCCTCATCACCCTCGCCCTCCTCTTCGTCTACGGCACGGTCGGCATGGCCAACGGCCTGTGGACCGACACCTTCGGCGTCGCGGAAGGACCCTTCCACTTCCTGACCACCCCGTGGGGCGTCCTCCTCGCGGAGATCACCTACTTCACGCCCTTCGTGATGCGCCCCCTGCTCGCCGCCTTCTCCCAACTCGACACCGCCCAGCTGGAAGTGGCCTCGTCGCTCGGCGCGAAGCCCGGCTGCGTCATCCGCCGGGTGATCCTCCCCGAGGCCCTCCCGGCCCTCGCCGCCGGCGGCAGCCTCGTCCTGGTCATGTGCCTCAACGAGTTCGGGATCGTCCTGTTCACCGGAGCCAAGGACGTCACCACGCTCCCGATGCTCATCTACGGCAAGGCGATCCTCGAATCCGACTACGCCGCCGCCTGCGTGGTCGCCGTCGTCAACATCGTGATCTCCGTCGGCCTGTTCGGCCTCTACCGGGTGGTGAGCAAGCGTGCTGGTGCATAGCAAGAGCGGCCGCTGGGCCGCCTGGAGCCTCTTCGGCCTCCTCTTCCTGCCCCTCTTCGCCCTGCCGCTGCTCGTCGTGGTGGCCGCGTCCTTCTCGACGCACTGGTCCGGGGCCTTCCCCTCCGGCCCCACCACCGAGAACTACGCCGCGGCCGTTCGGGGCGAATCCCTCCAGGCGCTGACCACCTCGCTGCTCACCGCCCTGGCCGCCAGCCTGATCGCGCTCACCGTCGGCACCTGGGCCGCGCTCGCCGCCGCCGGACTGCGCAGGCGCGGAAAGAGCTCCCTGGACGCGCTGTTCATGCTGCCGGTCGCCGTTCCGTCCGTGGTCGTCGGCCTCGCCGTGCTCGTCGCGTTCAGCAAGCCGCCGCTGCTCCTCAACGGCACCAGCTCGATCGTGATCCTCGCGCACACGATTCTTGTCACGGCGTTCGCCTACCAGTCGGTTTCGGCTGCCCTCGTACGTCTCGACCCCGCCTACGAGCAGGCGGCGTCCTGCCTGGGCGCCCGCCCCGCGTACGTGCTGTGGCGGGTCAAGCTCCCCCTCCTGCTGCCGTCGCTCACCGCGGCGGCCGGCCTCTGCTTCGCCCTGTCCATGGGCGAGCTGAGCGCCACGATGATGCTCTACCCGCCGGACTGGATGCCCCTGCCCGTCCGCATCTTCACCGCCACCGACCGCGGTTCGCTCTTCAGCGGCTCCGCCGTCGCCGTGGTCCTGATGGCCACCACCCTGCTGGTCCTGCTGGCCGTCTCGCGTGTCCGCACCAAGGCCGCGTACCGCTAGATCCCGCTGCCCGACCGCTCGGATCCCGCTGCTTCCCCTGCCGACTCCCTTTCCCCGTAAGGAAGTTCCATGCCCAGCAACAGATACCTCCGGATCACCGCCGCCGTCACCGGCAGCCTCGCCCTCGCCGCCGGCCTCACCGCCTGCGGAGGTTCCTCCCCGGCCGGATCCGCCGACTCCGCCGGAGGCAAGGGCGGCGGCGAGAAGGTCGTCACCGTCTACAGCGCCGACGGCCTCAAGAGTGACAAGGGCGACGGCTGGTACGACAAGGTCTTCGCCGACTTCACGAAGAAGACCGGCATCGAGGTCAAGTACGTGGAGGGCGGCTCGGGCGAGATGGTGCAGCGCGCCGTCCGCGAGAAGACCAACACGCAGGCCGACGTGCTGATCACGCTGCCCCCGTTCATCCAGCAGGCCGACGGCAAGGGTCTCCTCCAGGCCTACACCCCGCAGGGCGCCGACAAGGTCAACGGAGCGAACAAGTCCTCCGACGGCAAGTGGACCTCGGTCGTCAACAACTACTTCGGCTTCATCTACAACAAGAAGGAGCTCGCCGCCGCCCCCAAGACCTGGGAGGAGCTGCTGGACCCCAAGTACAAGGGCAAGCTCCAGTACTCCACCCCCGGCGTCGCGGGCGACGGCACCGCCGTACTCATCAAGGCGATGCACGACTTCGGCGGCAAGGAGCCGGCGAACGCGTACCTGAAGAAGCTCCAGGCCAACAACGTCGGCCCGTCCTCCTCCACCAGCAAGCTCGCGCCGAAGACCGACAAGGGCGAGCTGCTCGTCGCCAACGGCGACGTCCAGATGAACTTCGCGCAGTCCAAGTCCATGCCCAACCTCGGCATCTGGTTCCCCGCCAAGGACGGCGGCAAGCCCACCACCTTCTCCCTCCCGTACGCGGCCGGCCTCGTCGACAAGGCCCCGCACACCGAGAACGGCAGGAAGCTCCTCGACCACCTGCTCAGCGAGGACGCCCAGAAGCTGGTCAGCGGTGTCGGCGGCGGCTTCCCGGCCCGCACGGACGTCAAGCCCACCGACGCCAACGCGGTCGAGCTCACCCAGCTCATGACCGGAGTCGAGATCTTCGAGCCGGACTGGGCCGACATCGACAAGAACCTCGCCGGCTACGTCGACGCGTGGAAGTCGGCCACCGGAAGCTGACCCGTCGCCTCCCGGTCACCCACGCCCGGGACAGTGACACATGGATAACGGGTCTGGACCGACTCTCGTCTTCGGTCCCGGCCCCGCGTACGCTCGTGCGGCCGCACGCCCGTACGCCGCACGCCCCGTACGTCCCCTGCGCCTTCCCCACGATTACTCCCGGAGGAGTACGTGCCCACTGTCCTGTCCGGACGGACCCTCGCCGTGGCGGCCACCGCCACCGCTCTGCTCGCCACCTGCCTCGCCGCCCACGCCGCGACCGCCGCGACCACCGGGGAAGCCCCCGCCGCAAGCAGCGGCTCCACCGGAGCGGCCGACGCCGCGGCCCTTTCCGCGAACAAGGTGCTCGTCATCGGCATCGACGGCGCGGTCCTGGACCGCGTCAAGGCCGCCAACGCCCCGCACCTGAACGGCCTGATGGCCCAGGGCCTGACCGCCCGCAGCACCCTGTACGCGAACCCGATGGCCGCCACCTCCTCGGGCCCCGGCTGGTCCACCATCGCCACCGGCGTCTGGCCCGACAAGCACGGTGTGAAGGACAACTCCTTCACCGGCAAGAACTACACGGCCCACCCGGACTTCCTGACCCGCATCGAGAACGCCAACCCGGCGCTCAACACGTACGCGGCCGCCGACTGGGAGCCCATCACCTCCACCGACCAGAACGGCCCGATCTTCTCGGCCAAGGTCGACAAGCGCCTCTCCCTCAAGGGCGACCGCGACGGCTACCGCAACGAGGACCCGAAGATCGCCGCCGCGGCCGCCGCCGAACTGCAGGGGCAGAACCCGGACGCCGCCTTCGTCTACCTCGGCGAGATCGACGCGGCCGGCCACTCCTACGGCGCCGCCAGCCAGCAGTACCTGGACACCATCGCCCGCGTCGACGTCCTGGTCGGCCAGCTCCTCACCGCCGTCCAGAACCGCCCGACCTACGCCCAGGAGAACTGGAAGGTCCTGGTCACCACCGACCACGGCCACACCAACACCGGCGGTCACGGCGGCTCCACCATCCAGGAGCGCGGCACCTTCGTCCTCGCCAAGGGCCCCGGCATCCCGGCCGGTTCGGTACGCAATGACGTGAAGCTCGTCGACGTCGCGGCGACCGCCCTCGCCCAGGTCGGGGTCACCCCCGGCTCCGCCGTCGACGGCATCCCTCTGGGCGCCCCGGACGACGGCGACGCCTTCGACGCCCTGCGCCCGAACCTCCAGGCGCGCGTGGACGAGACGGGCATCCCGGTCGCCACCAAGGGCTTCACGCACACCCCGCCGGCCGGCTGGTCCGTCGACAACTCCAAGATGGGCACGGGCGGTGTCACCGAGTGGGCCGGGTGGGCCTTCGCGACCGACGAGTTCTGGAGCCAGGCGCAGCGCGATCAGTGGCGCGAGCTGAACGTCCGCTCCCGTGACGTGTTCGCCGTCGCCGACTCCGACGAATGGGACGACAAGAGCCACACCGGCTCCTACGACTCCACCCTCATCACCCCCAAGTGGGCGGTCACCGGCGGCACCACGGGTTCGTCCGCGCATCTGACCTTCCAGACCCACTACCACCACGAGGCCGGCCAGACCGCCCAGGTCCTGGTCTCCTACGACGGCGGCACCCCGGCGCTCGTCAAGAGCTACACCGCCGACGCCGTCGCCCGGTCCGAGTCGATCGCGCTCCAGGTCCCGGCCGGCGCCACCGACGTCCAGGTCCGCTTCCGCTACGCCGGCAGCAACAACTGGTACTGGACCGTGGACAACGTCAAGCTCGGCTGACGGAAGTCCTGACGGCGGCACGGGGACGGGGACCTTCCGCGGGGTCCTGACGGGCCTTCGAGGCCGTCCCGTTCCGCCGTACCGTCCGGGCCGTGGACGCCCCACGCGTCCGCGGTCCGGCCCGGATAGGGTGGTAGAGACCAGAGGTCACAGAGGTCAGACGCCACCGAGAGCGGAGAACAGTCCAGTGGCAGAGCGCAAGCCGATCGAATCCTGGCTCACCGACATGGACGGGGTCCTCGTCCACGAGGGCATCCCGATTCCCGGTGCCGACGCCTTCATCAACCGCCTGCGCGAGTCCGGCAAGCCCTTCCTGGTGCTGACCAACAACTCCATCTACACCCCGCGCGACCTCCAGGCCCGGTTGAGCCGGATGGGCCTGGTGGTCCCGGTGGAGAACATCTGGACCTCGGCCCTGGCCACCGCGAAGTTCCTCGACGACCAGCGTCCGGGCGGCACCGCCTACGTCATCGGCGAGGCCGGCCTGACCACCGCCCTGCACGACATCGGCTACGTCCTGACCGACCACGAGCCGGACTACGTGGTCCTCGGCGAGACCCGGACGTACAGCTTCGAGGCCATGACCAAGGCCGTCCGCCTGATCAACGCGGGCGCGCGCTTCATCTGCACCAACCCGGACGAGACCGGCCCCTCCGCCGAGGGCCCGCTGCCCGCCACGGGCGCGGTCGCCGCGCTGATCACCAAGGCGACGGGCAAGAAGCCGTACTTCGCCGGCAAGCCCAACCCGCTGATGATGCGGACCGGGCTGAACGCCATCGGCGCGCACTCCCACAGCAGCGCGATGATCGGCGACCGGATGGACACCGACATCCTCGCCGGGCTGGAGGCGGGCATGCAGACCTTCCTCGTGCTGACCGGTCTGACGTCGGTCGAGGACACCGAGAAGTTCCCGTACCGCCCGACCCACACGTTCGACTCCATCGCCGATCTGGTCGATCTGGTTTAGCGCGTACGGCTGACACGTACGGGCCAAGAGGGCGCCGCTCCGGATGCGGAGCGGCGCGCCGCGCGTGAATCTCCTTGTTGAGGAGGTTCACCATGCGCAGTGATGTGTTCGCTCTCCGTGTCACCGGGGTGGCCGTCGCCCTGACGGCCCTGTCCGCCGTGACCGCCCCCTTCGCCTTCGCGGAGGAGGACTGGAACCGTGACCGCGGCAGCGTCTCGGCCGACCCCAATCCCGCGGAACCGGGGGCGCAGGTCAAACTGCGCGTCCGCGGCTGTGAGGACGACTGGGCCGTCGCCCAGTCCGTGGTCTTCGTCTCCGAGGTCCGCCTGTCCACCGGCCGCGACGACCGCCGCACCCTGTGGGGCGACGCGATGATCCGCTCCTGGGCCGAGCCCGGCCGCCACGACATCAAGATCAAGTGCGGCGGCCGCGGCGGCGAACGCGAATGGGGCACGATCGAGATCGAGCGCCGCCGCGAGCACCGCCCCCACCCCCACCACACACCCGTCTGGCCGGTCCACGCGGGCGGCGGCGGCATGTCCGAGGAGATCGCCGCGAAGTCGAAGGCCGGGGGCGCGGCGGAGGCCGCCCGGGCCGCCGACTCCGCGCAGCTCGCCGCGGCGGCGAAGAAGGGCCACGACGCCGACGGCCCGGGCCTGCCGCACACGGTGATCGGCGCCGTGCTCGCCGCCGTGGCCACCCTCGCGGTCGCCGGCCGGGCGCTGACCCTGCGCCGCCGCCGCAGCGGCGAGTGACCGGGTGATCGGGTGAGTGGCGAGCCGAGGAGCTCCGGCGGTACCCGGCTGCTGACCTTCGCCGCCTGGTCGGTGCTGGTCCTCGGCCTGTGGCTGTGGGGCCGCGAGATCACCGGCGTGGCGATACCCCTGCCCGGCCAGGCCGGCGGACCGGCCGCCCCGGGCCTGCCCGCGGCGCACACCCCGCTGGGCCCGGCCGCGCCCGCGCGGGTCGACGTACCGTCCCTCGGCGTCCAGGCCCCGGTGATGGTCCGGGACCTCGACGCGAAGGGGGCGATCGAACCGCCCCCGTACGAGAATCCGGGCACGGTCGGCTGGTGGCGCGGCGGCGCCCAGCCCGGCACGCCCGGGACCGCGCTGCTGGTCGGGCACGTGGACACGCGGTCGAAGCCCGCGGTGTTCTACGGCCTGAGCTCGGCGAAGGCGGGCGACAAGGTGCGCGTGCTGCGGGCCGACGGCTCGGTGGCGGAGTTCACGATCGAGGACGTACGCGTCCACGAGCGCGCGGACTTCGATCCCGCGAAGGTCTACGGCCCCAAGGTCCGCGGCCGGGCGGAACTGCGGCTGGTGACCTGCGGCGGCACCTACGACAAGGCGGCCAAGGAGTACTCGGCGAACGTGGTGGTGTCGGCGTACCTGACGGGCGTAGGAGTCCGCCCCGGAACGGCGGCCTGAACCGGCCGGGCGGAAACGAAGAAGCCCCTCGCAGTTCTCACTGCGAGGGGCTTCTTCGTGTCTGTGCGCCGCCAGGGACTCGAACCCCGGACCCGCTGATTAAGAGTCAGCTGCTCTAACCAACTGAGCTAGCGGCGCTTGGTGACAGGTAAAACTCTACCGCACCGCTGCGGGTGCTCGTGACAGGCCGCGCCCGTGCTGTCCGATTAACCCATGTTTGCGGGTTTTGTCGTGCACGATATGTCTGAGCCCGCCGAATCTGATGCCCCGCCAGATGCGGTCCCGGCCGACCAGTGACGAGCAGGGGAGTGGACGGAACCGCATGACGATGCAGCCTCCGACGCATGTGTACGAACTGACGCCGATGGCCGAGGCGCTGCCGCCGATGCCACTGCCGTCCTTCGAGGAGTACGAACCCGCGGGCGACTGCCCGTGCCAAGGCTGCGCCCGGCGCCGTCGCACGCTCGCGCGCGCCCGGGCCATACCGCTGCGCGACGGCGGACACCCCGCAGCGCGCGGAGCCCGCCGCGCGCTGGTCCTGGCCACCGCCGCGGGAGTGGTCCTCGGCGGCGGGGGAGCGGCAGTGGCCACGGCCGCGCCGGGCCCCGGAGGCCGGGTGGCCCTGGACGACCCCGGCTCCCCGCAGGGCGACCGGGCCCCGCTGCACGGGCCGAAGGCCGCCCAGGGCAAACCGGCGAAGCCGGCCGGGCAGCCGGGAGCGCCCTCCGCGGTGAAGCGGACCGACCGGGCGACGATCATCAACCGGGCGAAGCTGTGGCTGGCCGCGCAGGTCCCGTACAGCATGTCCGAGTACTGGTCGGACGGGTACCGGCAGGACTGCTCCGGGTACGTCTCGATGGCCTGGAACCTCGGCACGAACGAATGGACCGGCAGCCTCGACAAGTTCGCGACACGGATCACGAAGGAGGAGCTGCTCCCCGGAGACATGCTGCTCTTCCACAACCCGGCCGACCCCAACAAGGGCTCGCACGTCGTGCTCTTCGGCGGGTGGGTGGACGAGACGCGCATGCACTACGTCGCCTACGAGCAGACCCGGCCGACGACGCGGAAGCTGGCCACGCCGTACGGCTACTGGAAGAACACGGAGAAGTACATCCCGTACCGGTTCAACGGGGTGGCGGGCGCAGCCGTCCCCGAGCCCCCGGTCACGGGCGAGCCGCCCGCGCCGGGCGGCACGCCGGCCGTCCCGGCCGCCTTCCCCGGCGCGTCGAAATTCGGGCCGGGCGCGGACAACGCCCACGTCGCCCAGCTCGGCCGGATGCTGTCCGACCGCGGCGGGCTGCGCTTCTACCCGAAGGGCGTCAGCACCAAGTGGTCCGACGCCGACCGGCAGGCGACCGCGGCCTTCCAGCGCGCCCAGGGCTGGACGGGCGCGGACGCCGACGGCCTCCCGGGCGCGCAGACCTGGCGGCTGCTCGCCCAGCACCGGGGCAAGGACATCCCGCCGCTCACGGGCGGCGCACCGGGCCCGGCGGGCAAGCCCGCCTTCCCCGGGGCGTCGGTCTTCCGGCCGGGCACGTCCCACCCGTCCATCACCGCCCTTGGACGCCAGCTGGTGAAGAAGGGCTTCGGCAAGTACTACACGGCCGGACCGGGCCCCCGCTGGGGCGAGGCCGACCGCCGCAACGTCGAGGCGTTCCAGCGAGCCCTGGGCTGGCGCGGCGCCGAGGCAAACGGCTACCCGGGCCCGGAAACCTGGCGCCGGCTGTTCGCATGACGGAGGCAACGATGTACCCCACGCGCACGACGTCGACCACAGGCACCTTCGAGATCCCCCCGCACCCCACCCCCCGACCGACGACCCAGGCCCCCGCCACCCCGACCCCGGCCGAAGCGGAACGGGCCGCGGACATTCAGCCCGGAGCCGCCCCGGCCGGAGCGACGCAGGGCGGTGCCGCGCCGGGCGGAGCTGCCCCGGCAGGTGCCGCGCCGACAGGTGCCGCGCCCCGGTGGGTCGTTCCGGCCGAGCCCGACCGGTCCGTTCCGGTGCCCGCCGCGTCCGTGCCGACGGCAGCGGTGCCGGTCGCGGCGGTGTGGGCGGCGGCCGAGGCCGACGCCGAGCGGGGTGCACACCGGTCGGCCGCGCCCGACCAGTCCGTGCCGGTGCCGGTGCCGGTGCCCGTCGCCGCAGGGCCGGCGGCCCCGGCCGAGGCCTGCGCCGAGCGCGCCTCGGACCTGCCGACCGGGCACGACCGGGCGGCATACGCGCCGGCCGCGGCCGTCTCGGACGCGCCAGGGCGGGCCCCGGCCGACGTAGGCACCGAGTGGGGCTCGGACCCGTCGGCCCAGCCCGACCGGGCGGCGCCCGTGCCCGCCGCAGCCGTGCCGGTTGCCGCCGGCGCCGGGTGGGCCGGGGCCTCCCGGGCCATGCCGTCCGGCGCGGTGTCGTCCGCGCCCGCGCCGTCCGTGCCCGCCGCGGCGGTGACCGAGTGGGCCGCGCCCACCGGTTGGGCCCTGGCGGGCGAGCAGTCCGGACCCGCCCGCGCCGAAGCCGCCCCCCGTCCGGCTCCCGCCGACTCCGACCGGGACACGGACGGGCTCGTCGCCGCGGGTGCGGCCGCGCAGGCCACGGCCGTCGCCCCGCACGGGCCCGCCGGGCGGTCGGGGGAGGGCGCGCGCAGTGACGTACCGGCGGCGCGGGCCCAGGCCGAGCCCGGGGTGGACATCCCGCACCCCCAGGACGAGGCGGCCCACGCCGGTGCGGCAACGCTCCGGCTGCGGAACCCCGACACCGAAGCCGCCCGCCCGCACCCGCAGGACGAGGCCTGGCCCCTGGCCGCCGCGCCCGCCCACGGCGGGTCCCGCGCCGCGCTGCGCACCGCGCCCGGCGGCGCGGGCTCGTACGCCGCGGTGGACCACGCTCCACGGCACGCGGGTGCACCCGCCGCCTGGGACCTTCCCGGACAGGGCGGTTCGTCCGCCGAGGGGGGCTCTGCTCGGCAGCACGCGGCCCCGGGTCCCGCCGCGCCGGAGGCCGAGTACGCGGATCCGTACCCCGTACCGGACCCGGACGGGCCGGGAGGCGCCGACCAGGCCGCCCCGGCCCAGGGGCGGGAGGTGACCTGGTCCGTGCCCGCTCCGGCCGTTTCCGGTGACGGCGGCCCCGGACGGGCCGGGTCCGAGGCCGGCGCCGAGTCCGAGGCCGACGCCGAGTCCCAGGCCGAGTCCCAGGCCGACGCCCGGGCCGGCGCCGGGGCCGCCTTCGAGCCGCCGGCCGGTGACGACGGCCCCGGACGGAAGGACGCGGACGGCGAGGCCGCCACCGCCCCGCAGCCCGCGACCGGCGGCGGCGTCGTACCCGGGCCCGCTGCGGCCGAGGTGGTCGAGGTCGTCGCGCGGGCCGTGGCGCGGATCGCGGAGGACGACACGCAGGACCTGCCCGTGGTCCCCGCCGTGCGCGGGGTCGCGGTGACCGAGGTGCCGGTGCACCTTCCGTTCCGCGGCGGCGTTCAGCCGCAGCCCCAGCAGCCCCAGCAGCCCCAGCAGCCACAGCCCCAGCAGCCGAACCCGAACCCCGACCCGAAGACGCCGAAGGCCCAGGCCGCCACCACGCCCCGCTCCGCCCCCGGACGCCGCGTGCCCCGTGGCGACGACCGGCTCCACGAGCATCACGGCCCGGTGCTGCCCGGCTGGATCGCGGTGGCCGTCGGCGGGATCGCGCTCGCCGGCTGCGCGGTCGTGCTCTGGCGGGCCGGGGCCGTCCCCGACTCCCTCGCGGCGGCGTTCGGCGCGGAGTCCCGCCCCTACCGGGGACTGCAGGCACGCTTCTGGCCGCCGCTCGCCTTCCTCGGGGTCGTCGCGCTCCTCGCCCTCGGCGGGCTGGGCCGCGGCCGGGCCGGCCACGCCTGGGTGCTCACCCTCTTCGGCCGCTACCGCGGCACCGTCCGCCGCTCCGGGCTGACCTGGATCAGCCCCCTGCTGCTGCGCCGCCGGGTCGACGTCCGGCTGCGGCACTGGCGCAGCGACCCGATGCCCGCCGTGGACTCCGGTGGGCTCGCCCTCCAGGTCGTCGTCCAGGTGGTCTGGCAGGTCAAGGACACCGCCCGCGCCACCCTGGCCGTCGCCGACCACGTGGACTACCTCGCCGAGCAGGTCGAATCGGCCATGGCCCGGGTGCTGTCCCAACTCCCCGCCGACGCCTTCCACGATGCCGCTCCGACCCTGCGCGACGCCGAGGCCGTCGGTGACGCGCTGACCCGGATGCTGGCGGCGGAGACCGAGGCGGTCGGCGTGGAGGTGTTCTCGGCGCAGCCCACCCGCATCGAGTACGCCCCCGAGGTCGCGGACGCCATGCGGCGGCGCCGGGTCGCGGCGATCGACGCCAAGCACCGGGACACCGTCCTGACCTCGGTGGTCGACGCGGTGGACGACACCGTCCACCGCCTCACCTCGCGCGGGCTCGTCGAGCTCGACGACTACGAGCGCAAGGCCCTCGTGAAGGACCTGACCGTCGCCTTCTACACGGGCCGCGCCGAGTAACCCTCAGCGGCCGACGCGGGGCCGACGGCCCGCCGACGCCGGGCCGACGGGAGAACGGGTGGAATCCGGTTGGACCGGACCACCCGTTCTTCCGTTGGTCTGGACATGTCCAACTCCCGTCAATACTGTGGGACTTGGTCTAGACCTAAATCCAGAGCTCGTGAACGGGCCGTGCCGCCGACACCGGTACGGCCCATCCCCACGCGTGCGCACGCTCTCTCCGGACATCCCCCCACGTTCAAGGAGCATCAGCATCATGCGTTCCTTCCGCATGCCCAGAACCAAGCGGGCCGCCGCCACGGCCACCGCCACCACCGTCGGCCTCGGCGTCGTCGCCGCCCTCGCGCTCGTCACGGCCCCCACGGCCAGCAGCCACGGGTACACCGACACCCCGATCAGCCGCCAGAAGCTCTGCGCCAACAAGACCGTGTCCGACTGCGGCCCCATCCAGTGGGAGCCCCAGAGCGTCGAGGGCCTCAAGGGGTTCCCCGCCGCCGGTCCCGCCGACGGCCGCATATGTGCGGGCAACCACCCGGAGTTCGCCCAGCTCGACGACCCGCGCGGCGGCACCTGGCCGGCGACCTCGGTGACCAGCGGGCAGAGCTACGGCTTCCGCTGGCAGTTCACCGCGAACCACTCCACCACCGACTTCCGGTACTACGTCACCAAGAACGGCTGGGACCCCACCAAGCCGCTCACCCGCGCCGCCCTCGACCCGCAGCCCTTCCTGACGGTCGCCTACAACGGCGCCCGCCCCGCCATGACCACCGTCCACCAGGGCACCATGCCGAGCGGCAAGACCGGCCGGCACATGATCCTCGCCGTGTGGACCGTCAACGACACCCCGATGGCCTTCTACGCCTGCTCCGACGTCCGGTTCTGACCGCCGGCTCCCCGCACGACGTTCATTTCTGACGGAACGTCAGCTATCCTCCGGCGGCATGCGGACGACGACACCCGAAACCGTCGCGGAGCTCATCGCGAGCCAATGGGGCGACCACCGGCCCGGTCTGAAGTACGCCGACGGCGTCCTCAGCCACCACCGGACCGCCCGGGAGGCCGTGGCGCGCGCCGCGCTCCTCGTCGATCTGCTGCCGCCGGGGGCGGAGCCGCACATCGGGGTGCTGCTCGACAACACCCCGGAGTTCCCGTTCTGGCTCGGCGCGGCGGCCCTCGCGGGGGCCGCCGTCGCCGGGATCAACCCCACCCGGCGCGGCCCCGAACTGGCCCGCGACATCCTGCACACCGACTGCCGGATCCTGGTGACGGAGCCGGCCCACCTGCCCCTCCTGCGCGGCCTCGACCTGCCCGGCGTACGACTCCTGGTCACGGGCACGCCGGAGTACGAGGCGCTGCTCGCCCCGTACTCCGGCGCGAAGCCCGGCGACGCCGTCCTGGGGTCCGGTCCCGGCCCCTCCTCCCGGCTGCTCCTCTACTTCACCTCCGGCTCCACCGGCGCCCCCAAGGCGGCCATCTGCACCCAGGGCCGCCTGGCCGCCGCCGGCGCCTCGCTCGCACGGCACTTTTCAGTCACCCCGGACGACGTCCACTACATCTGCATGCCCCTCTTCCACGGCAACGCCGTCATCGCCGACTGGCTCCCCGCCCTCGTCGGCGGGGCCGCCGTGGCCCTGCGCCGCCGCTTCTCGGCCTCCGCGTTCCTGGACGACGTACGGGCCTACGAGGCGACGTACTTCACCTACGTGGGCCGCGCCGTCCAGTACCTCCTCGCCACCCCGCCCCGCCCCGACGACCGCGCGCACACCCTGCGCCTCGGCTTCGGCACCGAGGCGGGCGCGGTCGACGCGGCACGCTTCGCCGAGCGCTTCGGGGTCCGCCTCGTCGAGGGCTACGGGGCCACCGAGGGCGGCGCCTCCGTCCAACGCACCCCCGACACCCCGCCGGGCGCCCTGGGTCGCGCGGGCGCGGGCGACGACCTGGCCGTCATCGACCCGGAGACGGGCCTGGAGTGCCCGCCCGCCGTACTCGACCCGCGGGGCCGGCTCCTCAACGGAGCCGAGGCCATCGGCGAGCTGGTCAACAGGGGCCGCAGCCTCTTCGAGGGCTACTGGCGCAACCCCGACGCGGAGGCCGCCCGCACCCGCGACGGCTGGTACTGGACCGGGGACCTCTTCTTCCGCGACCCCGACGGCTTCCTCTACTTCGCCGGCCGCACCGACGACCGGCTGCGCGTCGACAGCGAGAACCTGGCCGCGGCGGTGATCGAGAACATCCTCGCCCGCTGGACCCGGGCGGCCGCCGTGGCCGTGTACGCCGTACCGGACGAGGTGGCGGGCGACCAGGTCATGGCCGCCGTGGCCCTGCGCGCGGGAGCCGTCTTCTCCCCGCAGGGGTTCGCGTCCTTCCTCGCCGCCCAGCCCGACCTCGGCACCAAGATGGCCCCGCGCTACGTGCGCGTCGTCGAGGCCATGCCGACCACGGCGACCAACAAGGTCCACCGGGTCTCCCTGCGCCGCGCGGCCTTCCGGACCACCGACCCGGTGTGGTGGCGGCCACCGGGCGAGGACGCGTACCGGCGGCTGGAAGCGGAGGACCTCGCGGGGCTCCTGGCCGCCTACGAGGCCCAGGGGCGGGCGGATCTGCTGGGGCGCTGAAGGGGTCACCGGCGGGGCACGGAGGGCGCCGCCGGCGGGGTCGCAGACGGCGGCTCCGGAAGCGGTTTTGAGCACTCCGGAGGAGCAGGTAGTATTTTCTCTGTCAGCAGGCGCCGCTAGCTCAGTTGGTTAGAGCAGCTGACTCTTAATCAGCGGGTCCGGGGTTCGAGTCCCTGGCGGCGCACCTGTCCTTCGGGCGGTTTCCGGTTTCACCGGGAACCGCCCGAAGTGTTTTCCGGGCCTGAGCGGGTCGCTCCGGTCCGGGCCCGGAGGCCGGGGGCCTGTCGTGCAAGGCCCCCTTCGGTCAGGAGCGCTCAGAGGGTGAGCGAGAGCAGCAGCGGCGCGGCCTTGCGGTTCAGCACGTCGGCCGCGGCCCGCAGCCGGTGGGCGTGCTCCACGGGCAGGGACAGGGCCAGGCAGCCCACCGAGGCTCCCGCCGTGATCGGGACGGCCGCGCAGACCGTGCCGACGGCGTACTCCTGCAGGTCGAGCGTGGGTACCGTGGCCGGCTGGCTGTCCAGCTTCGAGAAGAGGATCCGCTCGTTCACGATGGTCTTCGACGTCAGCCGGGCGATCTTGTGCCGGGACAGGTGGTCGCGCCTGCCGTCGAGGTCGAGCTGGGTCAGCAGGCACTTGCCGACCGCGCTGGCGTGCGCGGCCGAGCGGAAGTCGACCCACTCGTGGACCTTGGGGGTGCGCGGGCTGTCCGCGAACTGCGTGATCCGGACCTCGCCGTCCACGTACCGGCTGATGTAGACCGCGGCGCCGACGGAGTCCCGCAGCCGGTCCAGGGTGTCCTGGAGCTTGTCCTGCAAAGCCTGCTGGCGATCGGCGCCGGAGCCCAGAAGGACGAGGGAGTCCCCGATGGCGTAGGCGCCGTCGGACACCTGCAGTACGTACCCCTCGCGGCGCAGCATGAGGAGCATGGGGGCGAGATGGACCGCGGGCAGGCCGGTCTCACGCGCGATCTGTACATCGGTCACGCCGCCGGTATGGCGGGCGACCGTTTCGAGTACGCGCAGGGCGTACTGCACCGAATGGAACGGCGCGGTCGGCTCGGGCTTCAGCGCCACGGTTTCCCCCTAGCAGGTTGTTACCGCTTGCTCTCACACGATAGCCATCAAGAGGCCCGTGTGGAGCGCCTGTTGATGAGATTGATGGCTCAATCACACCGGTCTGCCTGGATCTACTCCGCTGGCATATGCCAAGGTCATGACCGGTGTCCCGGAGTGCCGGGAATGCCCGGCCCGGCCGCGCGGTTCGGGTTCTTCGTACGGACGGGACGGACGGGCGAGCGGAGCGGGAGAGACGATGAGTGACACCGGAGGCGCGGGAGACGCTGGACGACGGGGAGAGGACCGTTCGGGGGACGATTCGGGCATCGGAGCACAGGGGGTCCACGCGGCCCACGGAGCCCGGGGAGCCCACGAGATCCGGGGCGCGGCCCCCGGCCGGGCGCCGGTGCCGCTCTCGGTGCTCGACCTCGTCACCGTCGGCTCCGGCAGCACCGCCCACGCCTCCCTGCGCACCAGCGTCGACATCGCCCGGCTCGCCGAGTCCCGCGGCTACCACCGCCACTGGGTCGCCGAACACCACTCCATGCCCGGGGTCGCCAGCTCCTCCCCGGCCGTGATCCTGGCCCACCTCGCGGCCCACACCTCCCGGATCCGGCTCGGCTCGGGCGGGGTCATGCTGCCCAACCACGCCCCGCTCGCCATCGCCGAGCAGTTCGGCACCCTGGAGGCGCTGGCCCCGGGCCGGATCGACCTCGGCCTCGGCCGTGCGCCCGGCACCGACGGGCAGACGGCCGCCGCGCTGCGCGGGCCCGGGCGGCGCGACGAGGCCGTCGACGAGTTCCCGCGGCAGCTCGCGGAGCTGATCCGCTTCCTCGACGACGACTTCCCCGACGGGCACCCGTACGCCCGCGTGCACGCCGTGCCGGGCCCCGTGCAGGGCCCCGCCGGGCGGCCGCCGGTGTGGCTGCTCGGCTCCTCCGGCTTCAGCGCCCGCCTCGCCGGCGGACTCGGGCTGCCCTTCGCCTACGCGCACCACTTCTCCCCGGCCGGGACCCTGCCCGCCCTCGACCTCTACCGGCAGTCGTTCCGCCCCTCGGCCGTCCTGGACGCCCCGTACGCCGTCATCGGAGTCGCGGCCCTCGCCGCCGACACGGCCGCGGAGGCCCGCGCGCAGGTGCTGACCGGCGCGCTGGCGATGCTCCGGCTGCGCAGCGGGCGCCCCGGTCTGGTCCCGACGCCCGAGGAGGCGGCCGCGTACCCGTACACGCCGCTGGAGCGGGAGTTCGTGGACGACCGGCTCGCGAGCGTGGTCCACGGCACCCCCGACGAGGTCACCGCGGGCCTGGACGACCTCGCGAAGCGCACGGGCGCGGACGAACTGATGCTGACCGCCAACGCCCACGCCGGCGAGGCCCGTCTGCGCTCGTACGCCCTCGTCGCGGACGCGTACGGCATGCCGGTCCTCGACGCCTGATCCGGCCGCCCCGGCCCGCCGCACGGTGCGGGCCGCGGCGCGGTTCCGGGACGGTGGCGGCCACCCACCCGGTCCGGAGCTGCTCCTCGAAGAAGCGCGATCGAGACATCCCTCCGCCACCCCGGTGACGTGGACGACTTCAGCAACCAAGGGCTTCGCGACGCGATCGCCGCAGCGCGATCACCGGCCTGGTCCGAGCGGGCCGCCGCAGGACGGCATCTGGCGGCAGCACCGCAGATCGAGAGCGTCGCCGGTGTCCTGCACCGTCTGTTGCTGGACGCTACCCACGCCGGGCAACCGGACAGGACGGCGACGAGCTGATCATGCAGCTTCGGACGCCGGCGACGGACAGGGATCCCGAGGTCCGCAGCGAAGCCCAGTTGCGACTTGCACGGGTGTACACGAGCCCCGAGTGAACCCGGAGGGCCCCGCACGACCTGACATCCGGAGTTTGGCTGGTTTGTTGCCGAAACCTTGCCGGAGGGTGAATGAAGGCAGCCTTAAGTCGCTCGTCATCGTGGGTGGCGGGCGATTTTTGGTGGGGTCCCACGCCCCTGACGTGGGCTTCTGGGTGTCGACTGGTCTAGTCCTTCTTTGGTCCAAACCATTGACTCGGGACCGGAGTGATCGCTATCACTACTCCCACCTGAAGTCTTGCCTTCCCCTCCCACTTCCCCGGAGGCAGTTCATGCACATCCGTAAATCCCTCATCGCGGCCGCCGCCACGGCCGCGCTGGCCGGCGGGACGCTGGCCGCCTTCGCGGGACTCACCACCGCTTCGGCCGCCGAAGCCGGGACCACCGCGGCGGCCGGCAACGTCAAGATCGCTTACTACGACCAGTGGAGCGTGTACGGGAACGCCTTCTATCCCAAGCACCTCGACACCCGTGGCATAGCGAGCAAGCTGGACGTCATCAACTACTCGTTCGGCAACATCCACCCCACCAACCTCACCTGTTTCGAGGCGAACAAGGCGGCGGGCGACGACAACAACCCCAACGCCGGTGACGGTGCGGGCGACTCGTACGCCGACTACCAGAAGTCCTTCAGCGCGGCCGACAGCGTCAGCGGCGTCGCCGACAAGTGGGACCAGCCGATCGTCGGCGTGTTCAACCAGTTCAAGCAGCTCAAGGCGAAGTACCCGAACCTGAAGATCAACATCTCGCTCGGCGGCTGGACTTACTCGAAGTACTTCAGCGACGCGGCCAAGACCGACGCTTCCCGCAAGAAGCTCGTCTCCTCCTGCATCGACCAGTACATCAAGGGCAACCTGCCCGTCGAGGGCGGCTACGGCGGCGCGGGCAGCGCGGCCGGCATCTTCGACGGCATCGACATCGACTGGGAGTACCCGGGCTCGTCGGGCGGCCACCTCGGCAACCACTACGCCCCCGAGGACAAGCAGAACTTCACCCTCCTGCTCAAGGAGTTCCGCGAGCAGCTCGACGCCCACGGCGCGGCCAACGGCGGCAAGAAGTACCTGCTGACCTCGGCCCTCCCGGCCGGCCAGGACAAGATCAAGTACATCGAGACGGACAAGATCGGCGCGTACCTCGACTACGCGAACATCATGACGTACGACATGCACGGCGCCTGGGACTCGGACGGTCCGACGTACCACCAGTCCCCGCTGCTGCCCTCGTCGTCCGACCCGACCGACGTGATCGCCCCGGGCACCGAGAAGTACAGCATCAAGAACGCCATCGACTCCTGGATCGACGGCAACGCGGCCTACGGCATCACCGGCGGCTTCCCCGCCAACAAGCTGGTCCTGGGCTACGAGTTCTACTACCGCGGCTGGAAGGGCGTGCAGCCCGGCACCACCAACGGTCTCGCCCAGCCCGCCACCCTGGCCTCCGCCGCCCGTCCGACCAGCCAGCAGGCCGGCATCGCGCTCTACAAGGAGCTCGGCGGCATCGTCGACAACCCGGCGACCACCTTCTGGGACGACAAGGCCAAGGCCTCGTACTTCTACAAGGACGGCGAGTTCTTCACCGGCCTCAACCAGAAGTCCATCCAGGCCCGGGTCGATTACGGCAAGCAGCGCGGCCTGGCCGGCGCGATGATGTACTCCCTGCTCGGCCTGGACGCCAACGCGACCCTGCTGAACCAGATCTCGGACTCCCTGGGCGGCACCACGCAGCCTCCGGTCACCCCGACTGCCACGCCCACCGCGACCCCGACGGCCACGCCGACCGCCACGCCGACGGCAACCCCGACCGCGACGCCCACCACGGGCTGCGGCGCGGCGGCCTACGTCCACGGCACCGTCTACACCGGCGGCAGCGAGGTCTCGTACAACGGCCGCAAGTACAAGGCCCAGTGGTGGACGCAGAACGAGGTGCCCGGCACCACCGGTGAATGGGGTGTCTGGAAGGACCTCGGCGCCTGCTGATCCCCCCACCCCGCGCCGAGCGGCCGGCAGCCCCCGCACCCTCCTCCCAGGGTGCGGGGGCTGCCGTGTGACATGGTTGCGGGATTCCCCGTACCGGTGCGTGCCGAAGTCATTACGCTCGGCGATGAGTTGGATCCGCCGCACGCGTCCTCATGGGGGTGACCGCCCATGGTCAACATCCGCGCTCTCGATCCCAGCGCCTCGCCGCTGGACTACTACGCGTACGAGCTCTGCCGCCTGAGGGAGGCGGCCGGGCTGAAACAGGGCCAGTTGGGCGACATCATCTACTGCTCGGGCTCGCTGATCGGCATGATCGAGAACACGAAACGGGTCCCGACCCGCGACTTCTCGGAACGGCTCGACGCCGCGCTGGGCACGGACGGGCACTTCTCCCGGCTGGTGGGGTTGGTCCTGCGGAGCCAGTTGCCGCACTGGTTTCAGCCGTACGCGGAGATGGAGGCCCGAGCCGAGTACATCAGCACGTTCCAGTGCCAGTTGGTCTACGGGCTCCTTCAGACGGAGTCGTACGCCCGCGCCCTGATCGGCGTGGACCGACCCGATCAGATCGACGAACTGGTGGCGGCCCGCATGGAGAGGCAGCTCATCCTGGAGCGCGAGCAGCCACCTGCGCTGTGGGTGGTGCTCGGCGAGGCCGTGCTGCACCAAGAGGTCGGTGGCCGCGAGGTCATGCGCGACCAACTCGCCCACCTGTTGGGCTTCGTCAACCGGTCCTGGGTGCAGATCCAAGTGCTGCCCTTCTCGGCCGGAGCGCACACGGGGATGCAGGGGTCGTTCACCCTTCTCCGCTTCGACGGCGACCCGGATCTGATCTACGAAGAGGGTTACGCGCAGGGTTACATGACCGCCAATCCGCCAGTGATCAGGGAGCGTTCGGTCGGATACGCTCGGCTGCAAGCCGAGGCGTTCTCACCGGAACGCTCGGCGGAGCTGATCACTCGGCTAATGGAGGAACGCTATGGGAAGCAACCAGAACCTGGCGGGCGCGCTGTGGCGTAAGTCGTCGTACAGCGGGACCACCGGCGGCGAGTGCGTCGAGTGCGCCCCCCTCGGCACCGCCGCCTGGCGCAAGGCCTCGTACAGCGGATCCAGCGGCGGCGAGTGCGTCGAGGTCGCCGCCCAGCCCTGCCGCGTAGCCGTCCGGGACTCCAAGCGCCCCGACGGCCCCGCTTTCACGGTTGCCCCCGAGGCGTTCGGAGCCTTCGTACGGAGTCTCTGACTCAGACCTGGGGATGTGGCGCGGGCCCCTCCGGCTGGCCGGAGCCCGGGCCCGCCGCCTCCGCGACCTGGCGGCTGATGATCGCGGCGATCGCCTCCGGGGCCACCGCCCGGGAGTACAGCCAGCCCTGGCCGGTGTCGCAGCCGACGCGCTTCAGCCGGGCCGCCTGGCCGGCGGTCTCCACGCATTCGGCGGTCACCGTCAGGCCCAGCCGGTGTGCGAGCTGCACCAGGGCCTCGACGATGGTCTCGTCGGCCGGGTTCGGGTGGGAGCCCTCCTCGTAGCGGAAGCCGCGGACGAAGGAGCCGTCCAGTTTGAGGACGGAGACGGGCAGGCGGCTGAGGTAGGCCAGGTTCGAGTACCCGGTGCCGAAGTCGTCGATGGCGATCCGCACCCCCATGTCGCTCAGGGCCTGGAGGGCCTGGAGCGGGCGGCCCGCCGATCCCATGACGGCGGACTCCGTCAGTTCGAGCTGGAGGAGCTGGGGTGCCAGTCCGGTCTCCGCCAGGATCTCGGCGACGTCGCCGACCAGGTCGGAGTCCCAGACCTGGCGGACGGCCACGTTGACGGAGACGAAGACGGGGGAGTCGCTGGGCTGCTCGATCTGCCAGCGCCGGGCCTGCCGGCAGGCGGTCCGCAGCACCCAGCGGCCCAACTGGACGATGGATCCGTCCTCTTCGGCAATTCCGATGAACCGATTCGGCGTCAGCGTGCCGAACTGCGGGTGGTTCCAGCGCACCAGGGCCTCCACCCCGCGCACCGCCCCGCTCTCCAGGTCCACCAGCGGCTGGTACTCCACGTTGAACTCGCCGCGCTCCACGGCCGGCCGCAGCGTCGAGGACAGGGCCTGGCGGGTCATGCGGTGCGCGTTGCGCTCGGGGTCGAAGAGGGTCCAGCGGGCCTTGCCGTCCGCCTTGGCCCAGTACAGCGTGGTGTCCGCGGCCTGCATCAGCCCGGTCGCCGAGGTCCCCGCGGCCATCCGCTCCACCACGCCGATCGACGCGGAGACCGACAGCCGCTGACCCGCCAGGTCGAAGGGCTCCTGTACGGCGGCCAGGACGCTGCGCGCCAGGTCCGCGAGCTGCTCGGTGCCGGTGGACTCCTCGACCAGCAGGGCGAACTCGTCGCCGCCGAGCCGCGCCACCAGGTGGCCGCCGGTGCGTCCGTAGCCGGACTGGTCTGCGCACTGGGTGAGCCGCCCGGCGACGGCGGTCAGCAGCCGGTCGCCGACCCGGTGGCCCAGGGTGTCGTTGACGGCCTTGAAGCCGTCGAGGTCCAGGTAGCACAGCCCGATGCGGCCCGTGCCGCTCTGCCCGTACGAGGACGCCTCCAGGGCGGCGGAGAGCCGCTCGAAGAACAGCGCCCGGTTGGGCAGCCGGGTCACCGGATCGTGCATCTGGAGGTGGCGCAGCCGAGCCTGGAGGTCGCGCCGGTCGCTGATGTCGGCCACGGACAGCAGTACGTCACCGGTGTCGCTCCCGGGTACGGGGCCGAGGGTGATCTCGGTCCACAGGGAGTGCCCGTCGGGGTGCTTGAGGCGGCGGGTGCAGCGGAGCCGGGCCTGCCGGCCGCGCAGCACCTCCTGGTAGGCCTGCCAGGTCCGGGCCTCGGAGGCCAGGTCCACCAGGTCGGCGGCACACTGCCCGGCGAGCACGTGTGCCTCGGAGCCCAGGAGCTCGGCGAGGGCCTGGTTCGCGTCGGCGATGTGGCCGGTGCGGTCGACGACGGCCATGGGGAGGTGGGCCGCGTTGAAGGCGGCCCGGTAGTCGGCCCGGTGGCCGGCCTGGTGATCCGCCGGGTGGCCGGGCCCGTACGCGGCCTGGTGGTCGGTGCGAGCCGGGGGTGCCGTCGTCGCCAGCTCTGAGTGACGCTGCGTCATGGCCGGTCGGATGCTGTCGGCCGCCGAACCGGTTCCATCTGGGGTTCCGCTCACCGTTGGCTCCCGCAGTGCGTGTGAGTGTCCGTGCAGGAAAGTGTGCCGATCATAGAGGCTCCCGGACGGCCCTATCCAGCGGCGACGCCGTGTGGGGCGCGGGAGTTCGGCGTGATGACGGTTCGTCGGCCTGACGGCGAATGATCGTTTCCGCACGCCTGTGAGCATCCGGCGCCCACCGTTGACCCGACCTGACCGGTCGTGACTTTCCGTAGGCGCATGTGCGAAACCCGGCGTCACCGGCTTGCCCTAGTGCTCACTCGTGTGGGGCAGCGGAACAGGGCATTGGTAAGACAATCGCCCCAAGGTGGATGAAGAGGTACTAATCCACCACCGGAGGTCGATGTGCCGCGACAGCAGACACCCGGGGGAGTGGACCGCTCCCGCATGCGCACCACGGCGGCGGCGCTCACTTCCCTGACGGCGCTCGCCGCCATGTCGCTCGTCGCGGGACCCGCGGTCGCCGCCCCCGGGGCCGGGCCCTGCGCGCTGACCCGTACCGCGGCCCACCACTCCCTGGGCCTGGACAGCTGGAACGGCGCCTATCCCAAGCCCGAGCGCACCCTCAACGCGGTCATGGTCTTCCTCTCCTTCCCCGACCACCGCCCCACCCTGACCACCGAGGAGCTGACCGCCGACCACTTCCCGGCGACCAGCGAATTCTTCGAGCGGGCCTCCTACGGACGCTTCCGGCTGGTCCCGCACCCGCAGGAGCAGTGGATCCGGATGCCCAAGCCGTCCGCCGCCTACGGCATACAGCGCGACTGGGCCCCCGCGGACCGGGCCGCCTACCTGCGCGACGCGGTGGCCGGAGCCGATCCGTCGGTGGACTTCGGCCGGTACGACGTCGTCTACTTCGTCGCCGATCCGGACGCGCCCGGCGTCGACTCCGATGCCACCAAGGTCGTCAACTTCGAGCAGCCGATCCGGGCGGACGGCACCGACCTGCGCCGCATCGTCACGGTCTTCGAGAAGCACCCGCCGGACCGCAACGTGCTGGCCCACGAGACCGGGCACGTCTTCGACCTGCCGGACCTCTACCACCGGCCCTCGGACGGCAAGGGCGACTGGGACACCTACGTCGGGGACTGGGACGTCATGGGCAGCCAGTTCGGCATGTCCCCCGACCTCTTCGCCTGGCAGAAGTGGAAGCTCGGCTGGCTGGACGCCTCCCAGGTCGACTGCGTGGGATCCGGCTCCTCCCTGCACACCCTCCAGCCGCTGTCCGAGGCCCCGCGCCCGGGCGCCTCGGGCGGCACCCGGCTCGCGGTGGTCCGTACGGGACCCGGCAGCGCGATCGCCGTCGAGGCGCGGGGCTCCGCCGGCAACGACGGGGACACCTGCACCGAGGGGGTCCTCATCTACCGGGTCCGCAACGAGGCGGCCTCGGGCGGCGGGCCGATCGAGGTCGTGGACGCCCACCCCGACACCGAGGCCTGCTGGGACCGCTCGGTGTACCCGCCGCTGGCGGACGCCCCGCTGGAGGTGGGGGAGACCTTCACGGTCCCGGGTGAGGGGATCACCGTGGAGGTGGCGGACCGCACGCAGTCGGGCGCGTACACGGTGAAGATCACGCGGTAGGAGCGCCGGGGCGGATGCCGGAAGTGCTGTCGAAGTCTGCCGCGTGGTCCACCGCCCACTCGCGGAAGGACCGGGCCGGGGCGCCCGTGATGCGCTCCACTTCGCCGTTGACCGGCTCCGGATCGTCGAGCAGCCGCGCCTGGCCCGGCAGCACGGCCTCCACCAGCTGTGCCGGATAACCCGTGGCCCTCATCTGCTCGGCGGCCTCGTCCAGCGTGATCTCCTCGAACCGCACCGGTCGCCCGATCGCCTCGCCGATCAGGGCCGCCTGCTGCTCCTGGGTGATCAGTTCGGGGCCGGTGATCAGGGGGCGGGCGCCGAGCAGGGCATCGGTCGTCAGCGCCCGGACGGCGACCGCGGCGATGTCCGCCTCGTGGATCAGCGGACGGGCGAGCGCTGCCAGCGGCGCCCGTACCGCCCCGGTGGTGCGGACCTCCTCCGCCCAGCCCAGCGTGTTGCTCGCGAACCCGGTGGGCCGCAGCGCCGTCCACTCCAGCCCCGATGCCTCGACCAGCTGCTCCAGCTCCGTGTGGAACAGGGTGATCGCCTCGCCCGGCTCCTCCTGCTCGTTCCCCACCCCGGCGGACGACAGGTACACCACCCGTCGGGCGTGCTTCCCGATCGCGTCGATCACGTCCGACGCACCCTCGGCGCTCAGGAAGGGCCACACCAGGAAGACCGCGTCGACGCCCTCCAGAGCCGCGCCCAGCGACGCGGGATCACCGAGATCGCCGCGCACCGCCCGTACACCCTCCGGAAGGTCCGACTCCCCTCGCACCAGCGCCCGCACGGGCAGGCCCGCCGCGTGCAGTTGGGCCACCACCGCGCCGCCGACCTTCCCGGTCGCGCCGGTCACCAGAATCATGGGCTGTGTCATCGGAATCTCCCCGTCTCGCCGTCTCGCCGTTCGATGACACGACTCTCGTACATCAACCAAGGTTGAGGTCAAGGGCTGAGGTCGGGCACCGGTTGGTGGGGCGCGGGATCCCGGACGCGAAAAGGGCCCCCACTTTCGTGGGGGCCCTTCTCCGTCTGTGCGCCGCCAGGGACTCGAACCCCGGACCCGCTGATTAAGAGTCAGCTGCTCTAACCAACTGAGCTAGCGGCGCTTGGTGACGAGGAAGACATTAGCACCCCGAGCGGCGATCGGAAAAATCGATATCCGCAGCTCGGGTGGCACGGACGAACGCCCACAGCAGCGCCTCCGGCCCGGGCAGCCAGGGCAGCCGCGCATCGGGCGCCACGAGCCAGCGCGAGGGTCCTCCGTCGGCGACCAGCGGGGGCACGGTGACGGCGTCGCCGCGGCCGTGGCAGAGCGGGGCGGGCACGGGGGTGCTCCACTCCTCCCAGGCCAGCAGGGCCGGGAGCCGGTGGGCGGTGCCGGGGGCGGCGAAGAGCAGGGTCCGCCCGCGGTGCACGGCGGCCGGCCCGGACCCGGGGCCTTCGGCCCAGAGCAGGTCGAGCATCCGGCGTCCGAGGACGAGGGGGACGTTGACGACGTCGAAGGCGGTCCCGCAGGGCAGCACGGCGGGCGCGGTGGGCCGGGCCTGCCAGGCGGCCAGCGTGCTGCCGGGCCGCGCCGAGGCCGAGGCCAGCCAGGCGGCGCCGGCCGGGGTGACGTGGGTCGCGGAGGCGGTCGTCGTCCGCAGGTCGAGCGCGGGGCAGCCGGTCAGGGTCGTCATGCTCCAGATCTACCCGGGGTAGCGGACCGATCTCCGGGAGTTACGGGAAACCGGGACAGGCCGGGTGGGACTGGGGTATGTTGCCCCCGCATATGCCAGGGGTCGCGGCGGGCGCGCCCTCAGGTGCCCTCGGGAGCGGCGCCGCGCTGCAGGGACTCGCCGAACTCGATCATCTTGCGGGCGTAGTCCTCGGTCCACTCCGCCTGCTCCGCGATCGCGGCCGCCGACAACCGGTCGAACCGCCCGGGATCCGCGAGCTGCGCCGCCGCCACCGCCTGGAACTCCACCGCCCGCTCCTGCGCGGCACGGAACGCCAGGGTCAGTTCCGTCGCCCGGGCCAGCAGCTCCCGCGGGTCGTCGATCGATTCGAGGCCGAAGAAGTGCTCCGGGTCCGTGACGGTCTCCGACGGCTCGAAGAGCAACTGCGCGGGCCGCAGCCTCCGCTCGGTCCGCTCGGGCTCTGCCATGCGTGTCCTCCTGCTGGACGTGGGAAAGCTTCCGGACCGAAAAGCTTCCGGGCCACCGTCCATTGTCCAGCTTCGCGCAAGAGCGCCCGAGGGTCCCGGCGCATGGGCTAGAACGTGCGTATGACCGATGGTGTGCACGAGGAGCTGGACAAGCTCTGCGACGAGGGCATCGAGCAGGTGATCGGCTGGCGCCGTCATCTTCACCGCAATCCGGAGCTGCCCAACCGCGAGGCCGCCACCGCGCGGCTCGTGGCGCGGGAGCTCACCGGGTTCGGACTGGACGAGGTGCGGACCGGCATCGCCGGGCACGGAGTGGTCGGGGTGCTGCGCGGCGGCCGGCCCGGGGACCGGGTGGCGGCGCTGCGGGCCGACATGGACGCGCTGCCGGTCCCCGACCGCTGCGGCGCGGACTTCGCAGCCACCGGCGGGGCCTCGCACGCCTGCGGCCACGACTGCCACACCGCGATGCTCCTCGGAGCGGCGCGCGCACTGGCCGACGTACGGGTACGGGAGCGGCTGCCCGGAACCGTGCTGTTCGTGTTCCAGCCGGCCGAGGAGGGCCCGCCGGTCGGCGAGGAGGGCGGGGCGCGTCTGATGGTGGCCGAGGGAGCCTTCGCCGATCCCGTCCCCACGATGGCCTTCGGCATGCACGTCACCCCGCACCCCAAGGGCTGGGTGGGCTACAAGTCCGGCCCCATGTACGGGGCCTCCTGCCTGGTGCGCGTCACCGTCACCGGCCGGCAGGCCCACGCCTCGTCGCCCTGGTACGGCATCGACCCGATGCCCGCCGTCGGGGCGCTGCTGACCGGGATCGGCCAGCTCTACCGGCAGGTGTCGGCGTTCTCCCCGGTCACGGTCTCCATCGGCCACATCGAGGACGTCGGCCGGTACAACGTCATCGGTGAAACGGTCACGCTGTGGGGCACGATCCGCTGCGCCGAGGAGCGGGACATGGCCGAGGTCAAACGCCGGCTGACGGTGCTGGCCGAGCACACGGCCGAGGCCTACGGGGCCTCCGCGGCCGTCGAGCTGCTCCAGGACGTGCCCGCCGTGCGCAACGAGGAGGCCTGGATCGAGGCCGCGCTGCCCACCCTGCGCCGGGTCGCGGGCGCGGACCGGGTGGTGGAGGTCGGCGGCACGCTCGGCTACGACGACGTCTCCGAGTTCATCACCCGCTTCGGCGGGCTGTACGTGATGCTCGGCGTCCAGGACACCGCCCTGGACCCGGGGAGCGGTGAACCCGTGGCCGTCCCCGGCGGCAGGGGCCTGGCGGGCAACCACCACCCCGCCTTCTACGCCGACGACGCCACCCTGATCACGGGCGTACGGCTGCACGCGCACGCCGCGTACGACCACCTGACCGGGGTGCTCGTCACGCGCTGACCGGAGTCCCCGCCAGGGCGGCGAGCTCGTCCAGTACGGCCGCGAGCTCGCCCGCGAGGCCCTCCGGGGCCTGGAACCCCTCCGCCGTGACCAGCCCGGTGATGCCCGGGACGGCCACCGAGGCCTCGGCGGGCACCATGCCGACGGCCTCCAGCACGGGCCGCAGCATCCGGCCGGCCGGGGCGCCGCCGGAGCCGCCCGCGCTGTAGGAGAGCAGCCCGGCGGGCTTGCCCTGCCATTCGCGGTAGAGGAAGTCGATGGCGTTCTTGAAGGGTGCGGTGAAGCCGCCGTTGTACATCGGCAGGACGAAGAGGAAGGCGTCCGCGGAGTCGACCAGGGCGCTCCACGCACGGGTGTGGGGATGGGTGTAGATCCCGGTGGAGGCGTATGCGGGCTCGTCCAGGAAGGGCAGGGCGATCTCGGCGAGGTCGACGGGGGTGACCTCGAAGCGTTCCCGTCCCTGCTCGCGTGCCACCCCGGCCGCCCAACGGGACAGGGGGCGCGCGGCGGAGGTGGGACGGACGGAGGCGGAGACGACGTGCAGGCGGATCGGGCGGGGGTTCATGGCGGGCTCCTCACGGCCGGGCAATTTTGTTGACGTGTCACCTATGGCGTCACGGCCATGAGAGCGCAGGAGTGGGTGACATGTCAACTAGGTAGATGACATGTCACGTACCGAGCTAGACTTCGACCATGACCGAGCACGAGAGCGGGACCACGAGCGGCAGCGGGAGCGCGCCGCGCTGGCTCAGCGAGGCCGAACAGCAGGCCTGGTACGCCTGGCGGCGGATGTTCCCGCTGGTCAACGCCGATATCGCGCGCGATCTGACCCAGGACAGCGGGCTCTCCGAAGCCGACTACGACGTCCTGTCCGTCCTCGGCTCCACCGACGGCCACCGCATGCGCATCAGCGCCCTCGCCGTCCTCATGCAGTGGTCCCGCAGCCGGCTCTCCCACCAGCTCACCCGGATGGAGCAGCGGGGCATCGTCCGCCGCGAAGAGGTGGCCGACGACGGGCGCGGCGCCGAAGTGGTGCTCACCGAGCAGGGCGTCACCACGATCATGACGGCCGCCCCGCTCCACGTGGAATCCGTGCGCCGCCACCTGATCGACATCCTGACCCCGGAACAGCTGCGCACCTTCGCCGAGGTGGGCGAACTGCTCCGCACCCGCCTCGGCGTGGAGCGCAAGACCCGCTGAGCCGGGCCCGGTGGATCAGGGCCGCCAGACCGATCAGGGCCGCCAGGCCACCCGGTGTTCGGCCAGGTGGGCCAGCACCGAATGGTTGGCCTCCCAGCCGTCCGGGAACTTCACCGTCACGCCCAACTGCACCGGCTCCGAGGACGGGTGGGCGTCCAGGAGTTCCGCTATCCCCGCCCTGGCCACCACCACGCAGGCGTGCCGGTGCCGCGAGGCCAGGACGCAGAGCCGGCCCGTCTCCAGGTGGAAGGCGGTCGCGTCCGGGCGGCCCGACAGGGGATGCAGGACCACCGTGAGGTCGTACTCGCGGCCCTGGAGCCGGTTGGCCGTGTCCACGGTGACCCCCGTGACCCCGAGCGCGGACAGCGCCGACCGGACCGCCGCCGCCTGGTCCCGGTGGGCGGTGCCCACCGCGATCCGGTCCGCCGTCAGCGGGGACGGGCCGCCCGCCTGCTCGTCCACCGTCACCGCACCGCGGTCCAGCGCCCGGCGCACCACCAGGGCCACCGCCCGGACCGCCTCCGGGTCGGTGCGCGGGGTGTGCCGGGCCGGCAGCTCCAGCAGCCCCCACCCCGACTCGGCGGCCTCGTCCAGCACCCGGTCGGGACCCGAGCCGTCGCCCGCCACCCCGTAGGACATCCGCCGCTCGCCCGGGCCCGTACCGCTGCGGAACTGCGTGTACGGATAGAACGCGCGGGAGACCAGCGGCGCGGCCGAAGCCGGCAGGCGCCAGGACACGGGCAGCCGGTGCTGCGGCAGGTCCGGGTTGTGCGCGAGGAGCGTGGACACCGCCGACGCCGAAGGGTCGTAGGACAGGCCCGCCCACTGCTCGGCCCCGACCACGCTGAAGGGGTCGAGCTGCCCCGGGTCTCCGACGAACAGCGCCCGGTCGAACAGCCCGGCCACGGCCAGCAGCGCGTCCGAGCGCATCTGGTACGCCTCGTCCACGATGGCGTGCTCCCAGGGCTCCACGTCCTTGACGTAACCCCACTTGGCCGCCGTCGAGATCGTGATCGGCAGCCCCGCGAGGTCCCCCGGCTTCGCCGAGAGGACCACCGAGTCCAGCTCGCGCAGGGCCGGATCGTAGGCGTCGCCCTCGCTGCTGTGCAGCCGGCCGACCTTCAGCTCCGGATCCTTCGCGTGCAGCCGCAGCACCAGGTCGTCGACCTGGGCGTTCGTCTGCGCGACCACCATCAGCCGGCGCCCTGCCGCCGCCAGGTCCAGGGCCGCCCGCACCACCAGGGTGGACTTCCCGGCCCCGGGCGGGGAGTCGACGACCACGCCCCGGGCCCCGCCGTGCAGGGTGTCGCGCAGGATCGCGTCGGTGGCCCGGCCGGCGGCCGCACCCGGATCGAAAACGGTGCTCACAGGAGGTCCTCGGCGGTCACGGGATCGGGCAGCGGCAGCACGGGGGCGTCACCGGACAGGTGCGCGGGCGGACCACCGTGGGTCCACGGAGTCCGCTCGGCGTCCGGCAGCTTCGGGCCGCCGCGCGCATCGTGCTCGAACAGCGTCCAGCACACCCGGTCGCCCTTCTCCGGCACCGAGCCCGGCTCCGGGTCCTTGCCGCGGCCCATCTTGTCGAGGACGCGCAGCACGAGCCGGCCGTCCTCTTCCCGGCGCACGAACTGCGCGCTCTGCGGGCGCCCGTCCAGCGAGCGGTACACCTTCGGGCCGGCGCCACCGCCGCTGTCCTCGGTGAGCTGTGGCCGGTCCTCCGTGGCCACCCACACCAGCGGGCGCGGGCTCGGCCGCTTCGACTCCGTCCACTCCATGACCACCTCGGTGACCTCCCCGGCGAAGGCCTCGCCCGCCAGCCGCCGACCCGCCATCACCAGCAGGTCGTCCAGGGCCTCCTGGGCGTCGAGCCGCACCTGCTCGGTCTCCCGCGTCGCGAGCTTGCGCGCGGCCGTCACCGCGTCGTCCCGGCGCGGCTGCGGGCCCTCGCCCGCCCGGACCCGGTCCCGGTGTGCGGTGTACGACCAGCGGTCCCCGGTCCAGCGGTCCTCGGTCCGCTGCCCGGCGGGCAGTTCGCGCAGCAGGGCGATCGATTCCCAGACCGCCCGCCAGGTGCCCTCCATCTGCTCCACGACCAGCCGCCGGACCGCCTGCTCGGCGGCCGCGCGAGGTCCGTCGCCGTCGCCGTCGCCGTGCCCGGTCGCGGCCGCAGCCGCCCGCGCCGCGTCGAACTTCGCGATCGCCGGGGCCAGCAGCTTGTTGTCGAAGGCCGGATCGGTGGCCGGACCGGCCGGCGGGACCAGCAGCAGGCCCTGCGGGTCCCGGCCGAGCTCCGCGCGCAGCGCCCGCTCGGCGCCGGACTCGCCCTCCGGCGGGTCGATCCACGCCAGCAGCGCTGCCAGGTGCTGGTCCTCCAGATTGCTCTGGCCGGTGGCCCAGTGCCGCGACAGCAGGTCCGTCGCCGACAGCAGCATCGAGGAACCGGGCACCCGGGAGCGCTCGGCGAAGTGCGTGAACCAGCGCCCCAGCAGCGGCACCTGCGCGGGCGCCGGGTACGGGTGCTCGGGATCTTCCTCGGCGGTCCGCCGGAACCGCATGGACCGCCCCAGCAGCCGGACGTACTCGATGCCCGCGCGGCTCGGCACGATCAACTGCGGCGCGTCCAGGCAGAGCTCGGCCTCCACCTTGACCCGCTTGCCCGTCTCCGGGTCGGTCTCGGTGCGCTCCACCGGCTCGACGGCGTCCGCGTAGCCCTCGACGTACGGGACCACGTGCCCGGCCAGCTCCGCCAGGAACTCCCACCGCAGGTCCCGGTCGCGCGGCTGCGCTATGGCCAGGACGTGCGGCCGGTCCGGATCGGTGCCGACCATCGCGCCGAGCGGTGCCCCGGCCTCGCCCGCCGTCGTCAGCGGTACGAAGACCAGCGGGCGATCGCTCAGGTGCCGGTGCCGTACGGTCGCCAGCGGCTGGGCCCGCCCGGCGCGGACGGCCTCCAGCCGGGCCAGGGTGTTCAGCAGGGACATGCGGCGGCCTCCGTGCGGACGCGGGCGGGGGCCTGCTCCAGCGCCTCGGCGCGCAGCCGGGCGGCCCGGCGCAGCGCGGCGCCCGCGGGGTCCTCGGGGTCCGTGCCCTCGCGGGCCGTGTCATCCAGGGCTCTGCCGTCCAGGGCCCTGCCGTCCAGCGGCGTGCCGCCGGCGGCCGCCGCGAGGGCGGCCCCGACCGTGGTCAGCCCGCCCAGCTCACCCCGTACGGAGCGGCCGAGCGCGGTCACCTCGTCGGCCGCGCGCGCCCGGTCCCGGCAGTGGAAGGCCAGCTCGCAGGCGGCCAGGCACTCCGGGGCGTAAGCGGCCGACACGGCCGACACGGCCTCGGTCAGCTCCTCGGCGGAGCGCGCCGGATCGAAGCTGAGGCCGTCGGGCAGGGCCCCGGCCAGCTCCTCGACCCGGGTGAGCCGCTCCAGCTGGCGCCGGGTCACGGAGCGCTCGCGGCGGATGTCGACGGGGGCCGCGGTGGGGAGGTTGGAGAAGTCCTTGGGGCAGACGAGCAGCACGGTGTGCCCGACCTCGGCGCCGGCCACCTTCGCGGCGGTCGTCTCCAGGGCCAGGACGTAGACGGCGGCCTGGCGGGCGGCGGCGCCCACCTTCGCGGCGTCGGCGGACCCGTCGATCATCGGGAACGACTTGATCTCCACCACGGTCCAGCGCCCGTCGGGGTGCACGACGACGGCGTCCGGCTCCAGGTAGGCGGGGGAGCCGGCCACCTCCAGCGCGAGCATGGGGTGGTCGAGCAGGGTCCAGGCCCCGGCGGCCGTCGCCTCGCGCAGCGCGAGCGCGGTCCGGGCGGCGCGGCCCTGGGGACCGGCGGCGGTGAGGTCGGGCGTGAGGGCGTCCGGTCCGGGCGGTCCGGCCGCGCCGCCGGACCCTGCGCCGAGGTGTTCGTACACCAGCCGCAGGAGCTCGGCCCCGCCGTCGCCCTTGACCTTGGCCTCGAAGGAGTTGCCGCGCACGATGGCGAACTGCGACTGGCCGAAGGCCGCCGGGGAGCCGAGCGCCGCCGCGAGGACGGTCTTGTCCACGCCTGCGCCGTCCAGCAGGGCGCGTCTGCCGCAGCCGGGGTTGGCGGCGAGGGCCGCCAGGGCGCGGGCGTCGAGCGGGCGCGGTGCGACATCGGGGCCGCGCAGATCAGCGAGCCTTTGCCGCAGAGTCTTCGGGGGCGTCGTCGGCTGCGTGGCCTGCCATGCCGCCGGCTGCGCCGTCGGCGCGGGGGACCGCGGCGGGGTCGGCGGCGGCGAGGCGCTGGACGGGTAGGAGCTCACCCGCGGAAGTCTCCCATCCGCCACTGACAATCGTGGACTTACGGCGGAAACCGGCTGTTCGGGTGCCACGCGGGGAGGTCCAGGCGGGCAGGGCGCGGGCCGCCAGGTATCCGGCCCCCATCACGGCGGCCCCGGCGACGGCGTCGAGGAAGTAGTGGTTGGCCGTGCCCATGACCACGAGGGTGGTGACGGCGGGGTACGCGGCGCCGAGCGCCCGGACCAGTGGCCGGCGCGCACAGCACCAGAGCATCACCCCGCACCACAGGGCCCAGCCCACGTGCAGGCTGGGCATGGCCGCGAACTGGTTGGTGAAGGAGCCGAGCCCGCGCGGCGCGCTGGCCTCCCCGCCCCACCAGCCGTAGGCGCTGTACTGGGCCATCGTGTCGGTGAACCCGTACGAGGCGTCGAGCAGCCGGGGCGGGCAGGTGGGCACGAGGGCGAAGCCGACCAGTCCGAGGAGGGTGGAGAGCATCAGCCAGGTGCGGGCGAATCGATACTGCTGGGGGCGGCGCCGGTAGAGCCAGACCAGCACCGCGGGGGTGACGAGGTAGTGCAGGGACGCGTAGAGGAAGTCGGCGGGTATGCCGAGCACCGCCTGGCCGGTGAAGAGCCGGTTGAGCGGCCGCTCCATGTCGATGGCCAGGAGCTCCTCCAGGCGCAGGATCGCGAGCCCGTGCTCCACGGCCAGCCCGACGTCACCCCGGGCGAGGAGTCTGCCACCCGAGTACGCCGCGTAGACGAGTCCCAGGAGCAGCAGTTCGGCCCACCATCTCGGAGGCTGCCGCCTATTAGTCATACGGCGTATGACGTGTGTGAAGACGCAAGGGTTGCTCGGCGTTCATCTCATGGATGATGGAGCAGCGACGGAACCCCCGCAAAGCAGTGCGAATGGTCGGGCCGTCGGTGCTCCGCCCCTCCAGCATCCAGCCCTCTCGACCGGGAGAACTCACATGGCCCCCCGCATCCTCCTGGCCCGCCACGGCCAGACGGCGTGGTCCCAGCTCGGCAAGCACACCGGACGCACGGACGTGCCCTTGCTGGAGGAGGGGAAGCGGGGCGCGAAGCTGCTCGGCGAGCGCCTCGGCCGCGACCCGTGGGCGAGCCTGCGCGGGCTGGAGGTCCGCACCAGCCCCCTGGTGCGGGCGAGCGAGAGCTGCGACCTGGCCGGCTTCGGCGTCCAGGCGGAGCCGTGGGACGCGCTGATGGAGTGGGACTACGGCGACTACGAGGGCATGACCCCGGCCGAGATCCAGGCGATCCGGCCCGGCTGGCTGATCTGGCGCGACGGGGTCCCGGGCGGCGAGTCCGTCGCGGACGTCTCGGCCCGCGCGGACGAGGTCGTCACCTGGGCCCGCTCGGCCGAACGCGACGTCCTCGTCTTCGCCCACGGCCACATCCTGCGTACCCTGGCCGCGCGCTGGCTCGGCTTCGACGCCTCCTTCGGCGCCCGCATCCGGCTGGAGCCGACCTCGCTGTCGGTCCTGGGCTGGGCCTACGGGGCCCCCGCACTGGAGCGCTGGAACGACACGGGGCACCTGGACGGCTGACCCGACGGGCGGGGCGACGACACGGCAGCGCCCGACGCGTGGTTCGCGTCGGGCGCTGCGGGCTGTGGGTCAGCTCACCGGAGTTGTCCGGCTCACGGGTCGACCACCACCGTGCACGTGTACGTACCGGGCTCCAGGTCCGAGAACGTCTCGGAGGTGTCGTCGAACGCGTCCGGCGTGCCGTCCTCGTCGTCCGCCGTCTGTCCGGTGCAGCTGATCTTGGCCGCGGTGGCGTCCGGGTTGGTCACCTGGGATTCGAAGCTGACCGTGATCCGCGACAGGGGCGTGTTCGTGAAGGTGATCCGCTCGCCCGCGAAGCCGTTGATCGGGCCGTTGGGCGCCGGGCACGACGCAGCGTTGTTCACCGTGAGCGTGTTGTCGGCGTCGTTGCTCACGGACTTGTAGTTGGCGGGAACCGTCTCGGTCACCAGGTAGTCACCGAACAGCAGGCCGTCGAAGCAGGCCTGGCCGTGAGAGTCGGTCGTCTTCGTCACGCCGTTGACCGTGAACTCGACGTCCGCGTGGGGCTCGGAAGTCTTCGGGTCACCCGTAGCCGGGTGGCGCAGCTTGTTCTTGGTGACCAGGATCGCGCCCGTCAGGCGGGGATTGACGAGCGGGACCTCGACCGTCTCGCTGGCCGCGACCTCGATGGCCGTCTCCGGCGCCGGGCTGTGGCCCGGCGGGGTGACGGTCTCGACGACCCAGTAGAAGCCCTTGGGAACGCCGGTGATGGTGCAGGTTCCGTCGGCGACGGTCGTGCACTTGAGCGTGGTGATGGGGTCTTCGGAGGCGGGGCCGCGCACTCCGCCGACCGGAGTGCCGTCCCTGTAGAGCGTGAACTCGGCACCGGCGAGCGGCCGGTCGGCGTCATCGGTCTTGATGATCTTGACGCTGCCGCAGTTGCTGATGGAGATGTTCGCCGGCGCGATGAAGTCCTTCATCGTCGACGTGAACGAGTCCGAGGCGCGGCTCTTGACGAAGGCCGAGCCGAGCGAGGTGCAGCCGTTCGTGCCGAAGATCGCCCTCAGGTCGATCGAGGCTTCGCCGAAGGTGCGGGCGTTGAGCAGGCCCAAGCCGTCGGACTGGGCGGCGGGGATGGCGGTGGTGTTGATCGAACCCGTGGCCAGGCCCGCGTCGGTCAGGTTGGTGGGTGTGCCCCAGGAGCCGGAGGTCGCGTTGCCGACCCACCTCCGCAGGCGGAGGACCGGACGGGTTCCGCCCCTGGACAGGTCGTAGCTGATCAGCAGGTCGCCGGCCGTGCGCAGGGGGGTGACGCCGTTGGTGCCGGGCGTCTGGCTCTTGTTGAACTCGAAGTCGTAATTCGTGGTGCCCGTGTCGTTGTCCTGGCCCCGTGTCCAGTACATGTGGAGGAAGCCGCCGTTGGCGCCGCCCTCCTGGAACACGCCGAAGTTCTTCAGGTCGCTCTTGTCGGGGACGCCGCCGAGGCCGACGGTGGTATTGACGTCGTCTTCCTTGCTGCCCCCGCTGAACGAGTTGTCCGTTGCGTTTCCGGACGGGGTGTCGGCCTTGTTCACCTGCGTGACGTTCGCCCAGTCGAGCTCCCCGGCGATATCGGGGCGGTCCACCCTCAGGTTGGCGTCAGTGTCGATCTCGAAGTTGCTGCCCGTCAGACTGGGCGGCGGGGCCTGGGCCGAAGCGATGGCCGGAATCAGGCCCACCGAGATCATTGCGGCTGCCGCCGCCACTCGAATGCCTACGGACGCTCTGCTGGAGCGTCGCCTACCCGTGTGCCTGAGTGTGTGCACGGATTCCATCACTGCGGGTCCTCCCGAGGGTGCCAGCCGCTTCTGAATGCGCGAACCGACCGCACGACAATGCCGTGCGGCGGTTGCTGTGCATGAGAAATATCACACGGAAGGGATTCTTTCGGATGTTTATTCCGAGCGGCGATTCGACCGCATTAATCATTCTCCGGCGGGTTATTCAGATGATCTGCGGGAGCTTTTCATGTTTGCATTTATCGCTGAATTACGCCTCGGTGCGCGTGTGGCGCGTCAGGAACGCGCCCACGCGTGGTGAGCGCTGGTGCGGGACCAGCGTGCGGGCCGTCGCCGCCAGCATGGACTGGATCCGGGTCGACTGGACCTCCTCCAGCAGCTCGAGCACCCGGCCGCCCGCCCAGGCGGCCTCGTCGGGGGCGCCCGCGTGGGCCAGGTTGTCGGCCAGCTCCGCGGTGTAGAGCGCGACGTTGCGGGCGAAGTGCGGATCCTGGAGGTCCGCCGCCCGGCGGGCGTGCCGGGCCGCCCGGGCGTGCTCACCGAGCGCGGCCCAGCAGCGGGACTCCAGGGACTCCAGCTCGGCCTCGCCGAAGAAGGACATCCACTCGGGGTCCGCCCCCGCCTCACCGCGCGCGAACTCCGTGTGCGCCCGGGTCAGCGCCTCCTCGCAGGCCTTGCGATCCGACAGTCCCGCCCAGCCGCCGGCCTCGCGCAGGGCGAGCAGCGACAGGAGCCGCGGGGAACCGAGCGAACGGGCGGCGCGGCGGCCCGCCTGGGCCGCCCGTACCGATTCGCGGGGTCGCCCGCAGTCCCGGGCGAGGAAGGCCATGTTGCTGAAGGCATGGGCCTCCAGGCCGGCGTCCCCGGAGACCCGGGCGGTGGCGAGCGCCTCCGCGTAGTGCGAGCGGGCGTCGTCGAACCGGCCCGAGTCGTGCGCGAGCCAGCCCACCGAGATGGCCAGTTCGCCCGCGCCCGCGTGCAGCCGGTCCTCGGTGGACTGCCGGGTCGCCCCCGCGTCGAGCAACGCGTAGGCGGTGCGCAGGGGTTCCGCGGCCCGCCGGTACAGGGCGTCGGCCCCGTGCCGGTCGTCCAGCAGCCGGATCTGGCGTACGGCGTCCTCGACGGCGGCCGCCTCGGACTCTCCGGCGCGGGAGGGGAGCCGGCGGGTGTCGCCGAGCAGGGTGAGGCCGAGGGTCGCGGCCGCCACGGTCGCGGAGCCCCCTGCCATGAACGCGCGACGCAGCACGTCGCTCTCCTTGGAACGCGAAGGGGCGGGGAGGCCGGTGGGGTGGGGGTGATGCGCGAAGTCGCAGAAGGGCGTGGCCTGTTCACGCTGCGCGAGCCGGCCCCGTACCGTCTCGCGCGGGGAGAATCCCAGGTCGGCCAGGGTCCGGCCGGGGAACATGTGGAGGAAGACCCGCTCGTAGGCGTAGTTGGGGCAGCGGATCTCGCCGGACTCGACCCGGCCGATGTAACGGGCGTCGCAGGAAACCGTTTCTCCGATTTCCCTGGCGGCCCTGCGCACCAACGCGGCGAACTCGGCCGGGGAGTGCTGACCGCGCAGTCGCCGGAAGGGGGTGTTGGGTGAGTGGGGGGACGCCGCCATCAGTTCCCTTGCTCTCTGGTAGTTTCCCTCTGCCCCGCTAAGGGGTCGGTTCGGGCTGGACCGCAGCCCTCGGGCTGAAAGCCCCCCACCGCACAGGTGGGGGAGCGGAGTCGCGGACGTGGCCTCTCTGGCTGTGAACCATCCCGATGACGGGTGAGCCCCGGCGGCATGAAAGTACCGCCGGGGCTGGGGTGTTCACCCCGGGTTTGGCTACAAAACGGATATCTCACCCGCGATCCGCCATGAACTGCCATCCTTTGCAGCGTCTTGCCACCGCACCTGTTGACGTTCCCGTGCGTTGAACTCATGCGGAGTGGGAGGAAGCCCGCCGGCTTCCGGTGACCGCTCCCGCGATGCTCGTACGCGGATCGAGGAGGGGTTCCCTTGGTGGAGGGCGGCATGGAGAGCACGGATACGAACACCGCACCCGAGCCCGGTGCGGTCCTCGTCACGGGCGCCCCGGACCTGGTCACCGTGCCCACCCGGCAGGGGCTCGAGGCCGTCGACATCATCCAGCGGGCCGCCGGCCAGGCCAGCCGCGCGGGCGGCGTCGGCCCGGTCCTGCACGACGGTTCGGGCAGCACCCTCGGCTTCCTCGTCCCGCCCGGCACCGCCGACGCCTGGGACCTCCCGGGCAGTGCCTGTACGCACACCAACGGGCGCGGCATGCGCTTCGGCGACACCTCGCCCACCGCGGGCGACACCGGCTGGCTGCTGCCGCCGGAGGCCGTCGGGCCGGTCACCGACCCGGAGGTGCTGCGGGCGGCACTCGGCGAGGCGGCCCGGCTGATCGAGGCCGCCGACAACTGCCGCTAGGCCGCCGGGCGCCGATCCGTGCCCTGACCAGCCATAATGAAGGCGTGGCAGGCAAGGGCAATCGCAGTGACAAGGGCAGCGGCAACGACAGGCGGCGCGGCGGCCGGGATGCCTCCGAGGCGCCGGCCGGACCGGTGGACGGCGGCCACGCCGCGCTGGAGCCCGACCGTGAGCGGTCCCGCGCCTGGACCCTGCTGATCGACGGAGCCCCGCAGTCGCACGTGGACCTGGACGACCCCGGGCACCTGGACTTCGCCTACCAGCGCAGGATCGGCCACCTGATCGACCTGTTCGCCCCCGCCCGCCAGGCCCTGAACGTGCTCCACCTCGGCGGCGGCGCCTTCACCCTCGCGCGCTACACGGCCGCCGCCCGCCCCCGCTCGACGCAGCAGGTCGTCGAGATCGACGCCGGGCTCGTGGCCTTCGTACGGGAACACCTGCCGCTGGACCCGCAGGCCCGGGTCCGGGTCCGCGCGGTCGACGCCCGGGCCGGGCTGGCGAAGATCCCGGACGGCTGGGCGGACCTGGTGATCGCCGACGTGTTCAGCGGGGCCCGCACCCCGGCGCACCTGACGAGCGCCGAGTTCCTGGACGACGTACGCCGGGCCCTGGCGCCGGGCGGCTGGTACGTGGCGAACCTCGCCGACGGTCCGCCGCTGTCCCATCTGCGGGGCCAGATCGCCACGGCCGCGTCCCGGTTCGCGGAGCTGGCGCTGGCCGCCGACCCCGTGGTGTGGCGGGGCAAGCGCTTCGGCAACGCCGTGCTGGTGGCCGCCGACCGGGAGCTCCCGGTCGCGGAGTTCACCCGCCGGGTGGCGAGCGATCCGCACCCCGGCCGGGTCGAGCACGGCCGCGCCCTCATCGACTTCGCGGGCGGCGCCGTCCCGGTCTCGGACGCCTCGGCGGTGGCCTCGCCTGAGCCCCCGCCGTCCGTCTTCCGCTGAGGCCCGGCTGCTGCCCGGCCTACTCCCCGGCCGAGGCCGCCGCGATCTCCCGCAGGCGGCGCTTGTCCGGCTTGCCGCGGTCCGTCAGCGGGAGCGCCGACAGCCAGAACACCGCCGCCGGCCGCTGCCCCGGCGCCAGTTCCGCCGCGACCAGCGCGCACGCCTCGGCCGCGGCCCCCTCCGTCGGCGCGTGCCCGGGGGCCGCGACGAGGAAGGCGCACACCGCTTCCCCGGTGAGCGGGTCCGTCCGCCCCACGACGGCCGCCCGGGCCACGGCGGGGTGCCGGGTCAGGGCCGTCTCGATCGGACCGCAGTAGATGTTCGCCCCGTGCACCATGACCACGTCCTTGACCCGGTCGTCGAGGTACAGGTACCCGTCGGCGTCGACGTGCCCGACGTCCCCCGTGCGCAGCCAGCCGTCGCGCAGGACCTCGGCCGTCAGCGCGGGCCGATTGCGGTAGCCGGCCATCACCATCGGGGAGCGCACCCACACCTCCCCGGTGGCCCCCGGCGCGGGGCCCCGCACCTCGATCTCCACGCCGGGCGCCGGGCGGCCGACGGAGCCGAGCAGGTGGGGGCGGTCGGTGGCCGCCGCGTCGTGGTCGGCGGGGGAGAGCCGGCTGAGCACCCCGGCCTCGTTCATCCCGTAGCCCTGGGTCCAGCGCACCCCCGGACCCCAGCGGGTCAGGGCCCGCCGCAGCCGCTCCGGGTGGACGGGGGAGTCGCCGTAGGAGACCCGTACCAGCCCGGGCACGCCGTCGGCGGTCTCCGGGTCGTCGAGCAGCCGGTACAGCATCGAAGGCGTCAGGTAGGTGGCCGCGGGCCCGAGCCGCCGGCACGCCTCGGCGAACTCCCGGGTGCCGAAGGGGTGCAGGATCTCGGAGCGGCCGCCGGTCCGCAACTGCTCCAGGCACCGGCCGCCGGAGCGCTGGGAGAGCGAGTCGGTCGATACGAACACCAGCGGGGCGGAGCCGTCGGACCCGTCGGAGCCCGGGGGGTCGGTGCGGGTGGCCGTACGGGCCGCCATCGCCGCGAAGGTCGAGGCCACGCCCTTCGGCCGGCCCGTCGTACCGCCCGTGTAGGTCACCCGGGCCACGTCCTCGTCGCGCGCCGCCACCGCGACGGGCAGGGCCTCCCGGGCGGAGGCCAGCTCCAGGAGTCCGGCCAGGCCGATGCGGGCCGCGGGGCCCGGCGGCACCGGGGTGTCGTGGACCACGAGCGCGGGCTCGCAGTCCCGTAGGAGGTGGTCGAGCCCGTGGGTCGTGGGAGCGACGCACACGTGGGTCAGCCGGGCCCCCAGCACGTGCGCGGCCAGCCGTACGAGCAGGGTCTCGGGCGGATTGCCCGCCGATACGCACGCCAGCCCGGAGCCGCGCCGGATCCCCAGGTCGGCCAGGGCGCCCGCCAGCCGGTACGTCCAGGCGAGCACCTCGGAGTGGGGCAGGACCCAGGACCCGGACCCGAAGGCGGGCCGGTCGCCGTACCGCTCGCAGGCGTCGATCAGATCGGTGACGTACCGCGCGCCGGTGCTCATGGCCCCACGGTATCCGGCGGCCCGCGTCGGACCGCCGCGCCCTAGGGGTCGACGATCTCCACCAGCGGCGGGTGGTCGTGCCAGGTGCAGAACACCGACACCTCGCGGCCGTCACGGGTGAAGGTGACGCGGATCCAGAACGGCTGCTTCCAGACCTGCATCCGCCAGCCGGCCAGCGGGGTCGCCGAGACCAGTTCGGCGGAGGTGGTGCCGAGATCGAAGACGACCCGGCCGCCCGAGACGCTGTAGGCCTTCACGTTCGCGCTCGGGGCCCCCTGCCGCCGCGACGCGGAGGGCTTGGCGGAAGGGGCAGGGGAGGTCGGCCCCGCGGACGCGGACGCGGACGGAGAGGGAGAGGGAGTCGGGGAGGGCGTCGGGGAGGGCGTCGGCTCCGGCGGCTGCGCCCGGTGCGTGGACGAGGAGAGGGGCTGCGTGGCCAGCGGCACCGCGAGCGGCGGATCGTAGGCGGTACCGGACATGACCGAGTGCACGCCCCACCACGACAGCGTCACCGCCGCCCCGGTCGCCAGGGTCCAGGCGCCCGCATGGCCGACTGCTCTACCGACATGTCCTCGTCGCATCGGGGGACATACTGCACCACCCGTCCCAGACCTGGCCCGGCACCCCTCGGCGTCCCCCGAATGGGCTACGGTGCGGGCCATGGCAAGTGTGCTCGTGGTCGAGGACGACCAGTTCGTACGTTCCGCCCTCATCCGGCACCTGACCGAGGCCTCGCACACCGTGCGCAGCGTCGGCACTGCCCTGGAGGCGCTGCGCGAGGTCGCCCACAACCGGTTCGACGTGGTGATCCTCGACCTCGGACTGCCCGACCTGGACGGGGCCGAGGCGCTCAAGATGCTGCGCGGGATCACGGACGTGCCCGTCATCATCGCGACCGCCCGCGACGACGAGGCGGAGATCGTCCGGCTGCTCAACGACGGCGCCGACGACTACCTGACGAAACCGTTCTCCGTGGAACACCTGTCCGCCCGGATGGCCGCGGTCCTGCGCCGTGCCCGCTCCTCCGCCGGGGCCGAACCGCCCTCCCGCGTGCTGCGCGTCGGCGGCCTCGCCATCGACCCGCTGCGCCGGCAGGCGGAGCTCGACGGGGCCGTCCTGGACCTCACGCGGCGGGAGTTCGACCTGCTGGCCTTCCTCGCGGGACGGCCGGGCGTGGTCGTGGCCCGCCGGGAGCTGCTCGCCGAGGTCTGGCAGCAGTCGTACGGCGACGACCAGACCATCGACGTCCACCTGTCGTGGCTGCGCCGCAAGCTCGGCGAGACCGCCGCCAGCCCGCGCTACCTGCACACGCTGCGGGGTGTCGGAGTCAAGCTGGAGCCGCCGCAGTGATGCGCCGATGAGGTGGGCCCTCGTCAAGGTGTGCCTCGCGGTCACCGTGATGGTGGTCGTGGCCTTCGCGGTACCGCTCGGGCTGGTCGTCCAGGAGATGGCCAGCGACCGGGCGTTCTCCAACGCCGAGCGGCAGGCCGCCACCATCGGGCCGACGCTGTCCATCACCACCGACCCGGTGCAGCTGCAGAAGGCCGTGGAGTCCACGCAGATGGGCGCCGACCGGCGGATGGCCGTGCACGTGCCGGCCGTCGGGGACGACCCGCGCGTGGACGTCGGCGAGGGCTGGGCCGGGGAGCGGGCCGTCTCCGAGACCCGGCGGATCGGGCGGGCCGCGACGGTCCCGGCCGCGGGCGGCGGCTTCGCGCTGCTCCAGCCCGTGGCGCTCGGCTCCGGGGACATCGCCGTCGTGGAGATCCTCGTTCCGGAGAGCGAGGTCAGCAACGGTGTCGCCACCGCCTGGGTGGTCCTCGCGGGCGTCGGCCTCGCCCTGGTCGTGGGCTCGGTGGCGGTCGCGGACCGGCTCGGCGCCCGCCTGGTGCGGCCGGCCGAGCGGCTCGCGGACGCCGCGCACCGGCTGGGCGAGGGGCGGCTCGGGGCGCGGGTCCCGGAGGAGGGGCCCAAGGAACTCCGGTCGGCCGCCGTGGCGTTCAACTCGATGGCCGACCAGGTGGTGGAACTCCTGGCCAACGAGCGGGAGCTGGCCGCCGACCTGTCGCACCGGCTGCGGACCCCGCTGACGGTCCTGCGGCTCAACGCGGCCTCGCTCGGCGACGGCCCGGCCGCGGAGCAGACCCGGGCGGCCGTGGAGCAGCTGGAGCGGGAGGTCGACACGATCATCCGTACGGCCCGCGAGCAGCGCCCGGCCGCCGCTCAGGGCCCGGGCGCCGGCTGCGACGCCTCCGAGGTGATCCGCGACCGGATGGGGTTCTGGTCGGCGCTGGCGGAGGACGAGGGCCGCGAGGTACGGCTCGCGGGGGTCGACCGTCCGGTACGCATCCCCGTGGCCCGGCCGGAGCTCGCCGCGGCGCTGGACGCCATGCTGGGCAACGTGTTCCGGCACACCCCCGAGGGCACCCCCTTCGCGGTGGACGTCCACGACGCCGGGGACGCGGTCATCGTGCTCGTCTCGGACGCGGGAGGCGGCATCGCCGATCCGGACGCGGCCCTGCGGCGCGGCAACGACGGCGGCCGCGACGGGTCCACGGGCCTGGGACTGGACATCGTCCGGCGGGTCGCGGAGTCGACGGGCGGGGACGTGCGGCTGGGGCGTTCCGTGCTCGGCGGCACCGAGGTGCGGGTGTGGATCGCGCTGGACGGGCGGGCGCGGGGAGGGTCCGCCCGCGCCGCCGGACGCGGTCGCCGCAAGCGGCGACGCAACTGAGGTAACCCTGCGGCCGGCGGGGGCGCGCCGCGCGTCCGGTATGTCCCCCTGTCGGTACGGTCCGCGCCATGGACACCCTCATCTTCGGCGGCCTCCTCGCCACGCTGATCGCGATGTACCGGGACTCCCCGCGGTACGTCGTGCTCGGCGCCTGGTGGCTCTTGCTCCTCGCCGTGATCCTGCTGATGGCGCACCACATCACCAGCGGCCTCGCCCTCACCTTGAGCTACTGACCGTGGCCGCGATGTCCAGCCTCCTCCCGGAGCCACAGCTGGAGGGCGGCCTGCTGGGCCGGTTCCAGTTCTGGTTCGCGTGCGCCTTCGCGATCGGCTGGACGGGGGTGGTGTGCGGCGGGCTCTTCTACCAGTTCGGGATGTGGGAGTACCCCTGCCCGCTCTGCATCGTGCAGCGGATGTTCATGCTGATGGCGGCGATGGGAGCGGCCCACATCATCCGGACGGCACTGTCGCGCGGGGCGGTGACCGGCCGCGACTACATGATGGGCTGGGGCCTGTCCCTGGTCGCCGTGATCGCCGGCTCGTTCGCCTCGTGGCGGCAGACGATGCTGCACATCCTGCCGGGCGACAAGGGGTACGGGAGCGAGGTGTTCGGCCTGCACCTCTACGTCTGGGCGTGGATCCTCTTCCAGGCCTCGGTCGTCGCCGTCGGCATCGTCCTGGCCTTCGCCCACGCCACCGCGGACCGGTCCGTCCCGGCGCAGGAGCCGGGACCGTACCGCACCGCGGGGATGGTCGCACTGTGGTTCCTGGGGCTGGTGATCGCCGTGAACGTCGTGGCCGTGTTCCTGGAGGAGGGCTTCCACTGGTTCCTGCCGGACGACCCGACGCGCTATCAGTTCTTCTACGACGTGGGGATCCTGGACTAGTTGAGGTTGGCGCGGAGTCGACGCCTCGCGCGCGGGAATCCGGACGACCTGCTTGAGTGGGTGCGCCCTTCTCCTCTCGTCGATTTCTTGGATTCCCCGTTCGTTGCTCCCCGTTCCCCGTTCCTTGTTCCCTGCTCGTTCGCTGTTCCCTGATTCCTTCCGATGCGATGGGAAGCCGTCATGCGCTACGCAGTCCTCGGCACCGGGATCGTCGGCCGTACGGTGGCCGCCCGGTTGCTCTCCCTCGGCCACGAGGTCGTCATCGGCACCCGGAACCCCGGGGCCACCCTCGAACGCACCGAGTACGCCGGGTGGCAGCAGGCCCATCCGGAGGCGGGCCTCGCCCCCTTCGCGGAGGCGGCGCGGGTCGGCGAGACGCTCGTCAACGCCACGGGCGGGCAGGTCAGCGTGGCCGCCCTGAGGGAGGCCGACGCCGCGGACCTGGACGGCAAGATCCTGATCGACATCGCGAACCCGCTGGACTTCTCCCGCGGGTTCCCGCCCGGCCTCGAACCGGTGGACAGCGACAGTCTGGGCGAGCTGATCCAGCGGACCTTCCCGGGGCTGCGCGTGGTCAAGACGCTGAACACGATGAACTGCCAGGTCATGGTCGACCCGGCCAGGGTCCCCGGCGACCACACCGTGTTCCTGTCGGGTGAGGACGCCGAGGCCAAGAAGGCCGTACGGGAGCTCCTGTACTCCTTCGACTGGCGCGAGCACACCGTCATCGACCTGGGCGGCATCGAGACGGCGCGCGGCACGGAGATGCTGCTGCCCATCTGGCTCCGGCTGATGGGGTCCCTCGGGCACACGGACTTCAACTTCCACATCCAGGGCGCGAACCGGACGGAGTAGCCCGCGCCCGGACGGAGGCGGAGATGTTGCCGCCCCCCGCGCCCGCGCCCAGGGTGGCCGTGAGGAAAGGAGCCGCGCATGAGAGTCATGCTCAGGGCCCACTTTGACACGGCGGCGACGAACGAGGGCATCAAGAGCGGCGCCCTTCCCGCGGCCATCAAGAAGCTCATGGAAACGGTGGAGCCGGAGGCCGCCTACTTCGGCCTCCACGAGGGTGTCCGGTCCTGCTGGATGGTCTTCGACCTGCAGGACAGCTCCCAGATGCCTTCCCTGGTGGAGGACATGTTCCTGCAGTTCAACGCCGAGCTGGAGGTCGGCCCGGTGATGAACGCCGAGGACCTGGCGAAGGGTCTGGCGGCGATGAAGTCCTCGCCGAGCTGATCCCCGGCCCCAGCACCCGGTCGGCAGCCGCCCACGCCAGCACCGCGGAGGCGGCCGCGGCCGTGCACGAGACGGCGAAGGCCGCCCGGTGGCCGTAGGCCGCGGCGAGCGGACCGGAGGCCGCCGCGGCCAGTGCCTGGCCGATGATCAGACCGCTGCCGGCCAGGGTCATGGCCTCGCCCATCCGCCGCGCGGGACCGGCCCGTTCCACGAGGCCGAACAGCGCGATCAGGTGCGGGGCGACGGCCAGGCCGATGCCGGAGACGGCGAGGGCCGCCCCCCACAGGCCGGAGACGGCGAGCAGCGGAAGCGTCAGCAGGGCCTGGGCGGCGATGGTCCGGCGCAGCCGGACGGTCAGGCCGGCCGACCCGGGCCGGGCCACGGTCACGAAGCCGGCCACCGAGCTGGTCACGGCCATGGCGGCCCACACGAGCCCGGCGGCCCCGGGGGAGCCGACCGCCACGGCGAGCGCGTTGACCCCGGTATTGGCCCCGCTCCACGCGGCGCCCTGCAGGACGGCCACGACGAACAGCAGCGCGAGCCCCGGAGACCACAGTCGTACGTCGCCCCGCGCGGCGGCGCCCGGTCCCGTCGGGCCCGGTCCCGTCGGGCCCGGCGCCGTCGGATGCAGGGCGAAGAGCGTCCCGAACACCAGGCCCAGGGCGGCCGCGAGGATCAGCGCCGACGCGGGGTGGACGGTCACCGCGAGGATCCCGGCCAGCGCGGGCCCCACCATGAAGCCGACCTCGTCGAGGGTGGTGTCGAAGGAGAGCGCGGCCCCGACCAGGGCCTCGTCCTCTCCGGCCAGCCGCGCCCACCGGGCCCGGGACAGCGGCCCGATCTGCGCCGCCGTGAGGCCGGCGGCGACGGCGAGCGCGATGCGGGCGGCGAGCGGCAGCCCGCCGAGGACGGCGGCGACGAGGGCCAGGAGCACGGCGGAGTTCGCGGCGCAGGCGGCCAGCAGGACGGGCCGGTGGCCGCGCCGGTCGGCGAGCCGGCCGATGACCGGGCCGCCGAGGGCCTGGCCGAGCCAGAGGGCCGCGGCGATGGTCCCGGCGTCGCCGATGCCGTCGCGTTCGTTGATGAGCAGCAGCGTCCCGATGGGGCACAGTGCGGCGGGGAGCCGGGCGAGGAAACCGTGGACGGGCAGGGCGCGGCCGCCGAGGGCGAACACGCCGCGGAAGCCGGCGGGGGTGGGTGGGGGTGTGGGCCCGGGCGCGGGTGCGGGCGCGGGCGTGGACTGGGGGGACGGCGTGGGCATGGACAACCTCCAGCCGCACGCCGACCCTCCCGTTTCTCCGGCGCGCGCCTTTGCCCGTTGAGGCGGACGCTAGCGCCGGAGCGGCCGGTTCGGAAGGTGGCAGCCGGTCTCAGCCGATCTCGGGCGGCGTCGCTCGGTATCAGCCGGTCTCGCGGTGTCCGCCGGTGTCGCCCGAGGTCAGCCGCTTGGCCTGGGCGCGGCCGACCTCGGCGGCGCGGTGCAGGTAGTCGGCGATGACGGCCAGTTCGGCGTCGGAGTAGCTCGCCAGGACGGCGCCGAAGGCACGGCCCGGGGTTTCCCAGGCGGCGCCGATCCGTTCGCGGGCGGCGGGGGCGAGAGCGACGAGGGAACGGCGGCGGTCGTTGGGATCGGCGTGCCGCTCGACGACGCCGGCCTTGACCATGCGGTCCACGAGGCGGGTGGCGGAGCCGGAGGTCAGGCCGGTGAGGCGGGCGATGTCACCCGTGCTGACCGGTTCGGGCTCCATGTCGAGGAGGGCGACGCACTGCATGTCGGTGGGGTGCAGGCCGACGTGGTCGGCCATGGCCTGGTTGAAGAGCGAGTAGTCGGCGTAGTGCCGCTGGCTCTCGGTGACGATGCGCGCAAGCAGCTCGGCGCGGGACCACTCACCACTCGAACGAGCGTAATCGGTTGACATCGGCTTCTCCATGCTCCAAATTTACCTGTGTGGCGCAGAGGTTGCGGCACGCAGAATCTGTGTCACGTATCCAGTCTAGAACACAGGGAGAGCAGGAATCCGCCATGTCGAACACCTCGCACGCGTCGAACACATCGAGCACCTCGAGCACCTCGAGGATCCTCGTCACCGGTGGCCGAGGCGCCGTCGCCCGGGGTCTCTCGTCCCTCCTCACTGCCCGCGGCGTCCCGCACCGCCTCGCATCCCGTGAGCCGGACACACCAGGCACCATCCACTGCGACCTCACCGACCCCGCGACCTTCCCCGAAGCCCTTGCCGGCGTCCGCTCGGTATTCCTCTATGCCGAGGCTGCCGCCATCGATGCATTCGTGAAGGAGGCCGCCAGCGCCGGAGTCGAACACGTCGTCCTCCTGTCCTCCTCCTCGGTCCTCGCCCCCGACGCCGCCGACAGCCCCCTCGCCGCCTCCCACCTCGCGGTGGAACGTGCCCTCCTCGCCTCCCCGCTGCGCACGACCCTGCTGCGCCCCGGATCCTTCGCGAGCAACGCCCTCGGCTGGGCCTGGGCGATGACATCGGGCCGCCCGGTCCATCTGCCGTACCCGGGTGCGTACAGCGACCCGGTCCACGAGACCGACCTCGCCGAAGCCGCCTTCGCGGTCCTCACCGACACCTCGCTCGCCGGTCGCGCGTACACCCTGACCGGCCCGCGGACGCTGACCTTCGCCGCCCAACTGGCCATACTGGGCGCCACGCTCGGCCAGCCCGTACCCTTCGAGGCCGTCTCCCGGGAGCAGTGGAAGTCTGAGGTCGACGGCTACATACCGGGCCCGTACGCGGAGGCCCTGCTCGACTTCTGGTCCGCCTCGGACGGCCTCCCGGTCGACCTCACCGGCGACCTCGAGCGGCTCACCGGGCACGCGCCGCGCACCTTCGAGACTTGGTCGGCGGACCATGCGGACGCCTTCCGGGTGTAGGCGATCCAGGGTGGCCCCCGACCGTGTCCGTCGGCGATGGTGCGTGCTGGCGTCCGCCGATTGATCGATTTGCAAGGGGGGAACATGCGAAGGCTTTTGGGTGCTGGTGTCGCGGTTGCGCTGCTCGTCACCGGTGGTGTCGCGGGCGCGGGAACGGCCATGGCGACCGGGGACCCGACGTTCTCCTTCGACCCGGTCAGAGATGTGGCTCTGATGCCGGGCTACGGCCTCGTCTACGTGCCGCGCGGCGCGAGCATCGGCGCGGGCATCAAGGAGGCGCAGACCGCGGGGTCGAAACCCATCAGTTCCCGCAGGTCGGACGCGGCGGGCTCGGTTACGGTCAGGACGTGAGGTGCGAGATCTCGGCGCCGGGCGACTACACGATCACCTACGAACTGGCGGCCGAGGCCGCTGCGCCGGCATGGAAGCTCCGGAGCACCGCGACCTACGAGGTCTACGAGTGGGGCACGGGCAACCCGCAGAAGGCATCCGACTTCATGGTCGGCAGCACGATCCCGGTGACCCAGCGTTTCCGGCTCGTGGGGCGGGACGCCGAGGGCAAGCTGTGGGACTACCGGGGCACGGGAATCGCGGCGCAGCCGTTCGGCTCGCGGGTGAAGGTCGGTGTCCTCGGTACCGGCTTCGCCGAGTACAACCTGCTGTTCTGAGAACGCGGAAGGCCCCGATCCGCTCTCGCGGATCGGGGCCTTCCCACAGGGTGAGTGACGGGACTTGAACCCGCGGCCACCTGGACCACAACCAGGTGCTCTACCAACTGAGCTACACCCACCATGTCCGGTCGGAAAACCGACCGGCCGAAGAAAAGGGTACAGGGTCCGGGAGGGTGCTCGCTCCCTCCTTTTCCCGCACCCCTCTCCGGTGGGTGCTAGGCGTCGGGGACGACGTGCTTGGCGGCGATGGTGCGCGCCGTGTCCGAGTCCGGCCCGGGCTGCGGTACGAAGACGGCCTCCCGGTAGTAGCGCAGCTCGGCGATGGACTCCTTGATGTCCGCGAGCGCCCGGTGGTTGCCGTTCTTCGGCGGGCTGTTGAAGTAGGCGCGCGGGTACCAGCGGCGTGCCAGCTCCTTGATCGAGGACACGTCCACGATCCGGTAGTGCAGGTAGCCCTCCAGCGCGGCCATGTCGCGCAGCAGGAAGCCGCGGTCGGTGCCGACCGTGTTTCCGCAGAGCGGGGCCTTGCGGGGTTCCTTCACGTGTTCCCGTACGTAGGCCAGGACCTGTGCCTCCGCATCCGCGAGGGTGGTCCCGCCGGCCAGCTCGTCGAGCAGGCCGGACGACGTGTGCATCTCGCGCACGACGTCGGGCATGGTTTCCAGGGCGGCGTCCGGCGGGCGGATCACGATGTCCACGCCTTCGCCGAGCACGTTGAGCTCCGAGTCGGTGACCAGTGCGGCCACCTCGATAAGTGCGTCGTCCGTCAACGAGAGCCCGGTCATCTCGCAGTCGATCCACACCATGCGATCGTTCATGCGTCCCACCTTATGCGGAAGGTCCCCCGCATCGGTGACCACAGAGGTGACCACTGGTGCGGGGGACCTTCACAGGACCTTGCTACGCGTGCTCGCGCAGCACCCGGCCCGGGGCGTAGAGCTCCGTCACCGTGGGACCGGACGCGGCCAGTGCCGCGGCAGCCCGCTGCGGCTGCGGAGTGCGCTGGTGCGGGACCGGCGAATCCGACAGCTGAGCCACCTGGACCACGTCGGCCTGCGGGCGCCGGGCCCGGTAGGCGGAGCGGTAGGCGGCCGGGGAGGACCCCAGCTGGCGGCGGAAGTGCCCGCGCAGCGCGACCGGCGAGCGGAACCCGCAGCGTCCGGCGACCTCGTCGACCGAGTAGTCGGAGGTCTCCAGCAGCCGCTGCGCCTGAAGCACCCGCTGGGTGATCAGCCACTGCAGCGGCGCACTGCCGGTGAGCGAGCGGAACCGCCGGTCGAAGGTGCGCCTGCTCATGTAGGCGCGCGCAGCCAGCGTCTCCACGTCGAACTGCTCGTGGAGGTGCTCCAGTGCCCAGGCGACGACCTCGGCCAGCGGGTCGGCGCCGATCTCCTCCGGCAGCGACCGGTCGAGGTAGCGTTCCTGGCCACCCGTGCGGCGCGGCGGGACGACGAGCCTGCGGGCCAGTGCTCCCGCCGCCTCGCTGCCGTGGTCCGTGCGCACGATGTGCAGGCACAGGTCGATTCCGGCCGCGGTGCCCGCGGACGTCAGCACGTCGCCGTCGTCGACGAACAGCTCGCGCGGATCGACGTGGACGGACGGGTAGCGCTTGGCCAGCGTCGGCGCGTACATCCAGTGCGTCGTCGCGGGCCGGCCGTCCAGCAGACCGGCGGCGGCGAGCACGAATGCCCCCGTGCACAGTCCGACGATCCGGGCCCCCTCCTCGTGCGCCAGACGCAGCGCGTCGAGCGCCTCCGGCGGCGGCGGTGAGGTGATGGAACGCCACGCGGGAACGACGACCGTGCCTGCCCGGGCGATCGCCTCCAGCCCGTATGGCGCGGTCAGCTCGAGTCCGCCGGTGGTCCGCAGTGGACCGTCCTCACCGGCACACACGAGCAATCGGTAGCGTGGAACTCCCGCGTCCTGCCGGTCAATGCCGAACACGGAAAGTGGAATGGAGCTCTCGAAGATCGGTCCGCCGCTGAAGAGCAGCACCGCGACGATCTCCCTGCGGCGACGCCCCGCGAGCTTCCTGCCGTCAACGACGACGGCGGTGGAATCCTGGCTCATGGCGCTAAGCCCCCCTTGGGTGTCGCGACTCCTTGGTCTGGTCGCACCTGCACGTATCCCCTCGGCCTTGCACGTGGCTCCCCCGCCGTAAATACATGATCGAATCTACTGCGTCCCGTGGTGTCGGCGTGACAAGTTCAGCACGCAGCGCTATGTCGACTTGGCAACTTGGCGAAAAGCATTCGATCAGGAAGCGTTCCACTCCGCTACCCGGGTGGGAAGCACACTGTCCGGCCATGGCCAGTACTCGTAGGGTCAAGGACCCCCTGTGGCGCCGTAGTCGCTGATGGTGAGGGGGGTGGGGGGACATTCCGGCAAGGGGGGTGACCTGCCGGGAAGTTGGCTGAAAACATGCGGGTGTGGATGTGCGAATAAGTCAGTCTTGAGGGGACATCCCAGAGGAAACCTGACATCCGCGAGGGCTTCCGGCCCCGGCGCGCGAGTGCCGGCCCCGATGCGCAGGCGTCAATCGGTCCTCGGCGTGGACCCGGGCGGCATTCCGCTCCGTCCGCTCGGAGTGGCGCAACAGCACCCGGCAGGCCGCCGTGACGGCCGCGAGGCCCAGGGTGGCGACGGCGGCCCCGCCGAAGGAGGTCCCGTAGACGACGAGGACCACGGGGACGAGCAGGCAGCTGAAGGCCGCCCAGCGCACCACGTCACCCGCGGGGTCCTCGTGGTGCCGTCGAGCGGCCTGCACGGACGAGTGAAGGGGAGGGGGTGGCATGTGGACGGACTGCGTCGGCTGAGCGGGCGACTGAGCGGGCTGGACGGGGTGAACCGGATGACCGGGCACGGCGTGCTCCCTGCGGGCTCTTCCTGGACGGTCGGACTCGTGTCCAACGGCGTGCGGCGCGGCTCGGTCACTGCGCGCACGGGTGGCGCACACCCGATGGGGGCTCCTCGTCACTGGCTGTAGGGAGCAGCGGACATTGCCAAGGAGGCGTGGCTGCGGCATGCTCCCTGGGACGCTCTCCAAGGGCGGCATGACCTGTGCAGCACAGGAGTGTCGCCGTACCCTGGTGGGTATGGGCTTGGGAAGATGCTTCCCGGACATAGCTCGGTCACACTGAGTTGTCGTTTTCTGGAATCGTCCCGCTTGAATCGTCGCTTCCGCCTATTGGCGCCCCGTCCCCTTGTCCCTTCCCCTGAGGACCTCTTCGCCGAGACATCCATGGCCGGTCACGAATTCTCCGAACCCGCGGACCGCAAGCGCAAACGCCTCGCCGACCCAGAATCGGCCGACCTGCGCGCGGTGGAACAACCACGTCATCCCTGCGACCCGGCCTTCCGGCACGGGGTCGTGGTGGGCTTCGACGGATCCACGTCCAGTGAGCGCGCTCTCGCGTACGCGATCGGCATGGCCCGTCGCTCAGGATCCGGTCTGATCATCGTCCACGTCGCGAACCGGCTTCCCACCACCGTGTGGGCGGGCTGCGAGCCGCCGGTCTTCGTGGACGTGCCGGACCACCGCACCGAGGTGCTGGGGCTCGAGCTGGCCTGCGCGGACTACCTGTCCGAGGTTCCCTGGATCCTCGTCGAGCGGGGCGGGGACATCTGCCACGAGTTGGAGGAGGTCGGCCGGGAGTACTCGGCGGACGCCATCGTGGTCGGATCCACGCACGGCATCGTCGGCCGGATCTTCGGGTCCGTGGCGGGCCGGCTGGCGAAGCGGGCGCAGCGACCGGTTGTTGTCATCCCGTAACCGACTGTATGTCGATTGTGCGGTTGTACACCCCCATGTAAGGGGTAGATAAAGGCTGCTGGGACGCAGCAAACAACTGCAGATCGAAGGGAGCCCGCCGTGGACAATGGTGTCTCTGCGGGAAGCACGGCCTCGACTTCGGCCCTCGGGCACATCGCCCTGGGCCTCACCCTTCTCGCGTTCGGTATCGGCAACACCGGCATCATCGACGGTGTGACCGCGGCCAACTCCGTGGCGCTGGCGATGTACCTCGGCGGACTCGCCCTGTTCGTCCTCGGAGTCCTCGAGTACCGCGGCGGCAACGGCTTCAACGGCACGGCCTTCGCGGGCATCGGCACCTTCTGGTTCATCTGGGCCAACGGCGCCGACGCAAAGGTTTCGGCGGACGCGGCCGGAATGTTCCTCGTGCTGTTCGCCATGCTGGCACTGACCCTCACCGCCGCGGCCTCGGGCGGGCTGTTCGGTCAGGGCGTGTACGGCCTGTTCACCCTCTCCCTGCTGCTCCTGGCGATAGGCACCTTCGCCGAGAGCGACGGGCTGGCCAAGGCGGCCGGCTGGGTGGCGGCGCTCTGCGGACTGCTGGCCTGGTACGGGGCCACCGCGGCGCTGGCGAGCTGGCCGATGTCCCTCGGGAAGCGTTCGCGCGGCGCGGTCGCCGCGACCTGACGGACCGCGCACCACGCGCACACCGCGGCACCACGCACCGCGCATCACACGAGAAGGCCCCCGGGGGATCCCCGGGGGCCTTCCTCGCGTGTGCGATCCGTGCGACCTACTCGACCGTGACGGACTTCGCCAGGTTACGCGGCTTGTCGATGTCGCGGCCCATGGCCAGGGCCGTGTGGTACGCCAGCAGCTGCAGCGGGATTCCCATCAGGATCGGGTCCAGCTCGTCCTCGTTCTTGGGCACGAGGATCGTGTGGTCGGCCTTCTCCTGCTTGGTGTGGGCGACCGCCAGGATCCGGCCGCTGCGGGCCTTGATCTCTTCCAGCGCCGCGCGGTTCTTCTCCAGCAGGTCGTCGTCCGGGACGATCGCGACGGTCGGCAGCGACGGCTCGATGAGGGCGAGCGGACCGTGCTTGAGCTCGGAGGCCGGGTACGCCTCGGCGTGGATGTAGGAGATCTCCTTGAGCTTCAGGGAGGCCTCCAGGGCCACCGGGTAGCCCCGGACGCGGCCGATGAACATCATCGACTTGGCCTCGGCGTACTCCGCGGCCAGCTTCTTGATGTCCTCCTCGCCGTCCAGGATCTCCTGGATCTGCGCGGGCAGCTTGCGCAGGCCGTCGATGATCCGCTTGCCGTCGGTGACGGACAGGTCGCGGATGCGGCCCAGGTGCACGGCGAGCAGCGCGAAGGCCACGACCGTGTTGGTGAAGCACTTGGTGGAGACGACGCAGACCTCGGGGCCGGCGTGCACGTACACGCCGCCGTCGGCGGCGCGGGCGATCGCGGAGCCGACCACGTTGACCACGCCGAGGACGCGGGCGCCCTTGCGCTTGAGCTCCTGCACGGCCGCGAGCACGTCGTACGTCTCACCGGACTGGGAGACCGCGATGTAGAGGGTGTCGGGGTCCACGACCGGGTTGCGGTAGCGGAACTCCGAGGCCGGCTCGGCGTCGGCGGGGATGCGGGCCAGGCTCTCGATGAGGCCCGCACCGATCAGACCGGCGTGGTACGAGGTGCCGCAGCCCAGGATCTTGACCCGGCGGATGCCGCGCGCCTCGCGCGGGTCCAGGTTCAGGCCGCCCAGGTGGACGGTGTTGAAGCGGTCGTCGATCCGGCCGCGCAGGACGCGGTCGACCGCGTCGGCCTGCTCGGAGATCTCCTTGTGCATGTACGTGTCGTGGCCGCCCATGTCGTAGGAGGCGGCCTCCCACTCCACGGTCTCGGGCGTGGCGGTGGTCGTCGTACCGGAGGTGGTGTAGGTCCGGAAGTCGTCGGCCTTCAGGGTCGCCATCTCGCCGTCGTCGAGGGTGACGATCTGGCGGGTGTGGGCGACGAGCGCGGCGATGTCCGAGGCGACGAACATCTCCTTCTCGCCGATGCCGAGGACGACCGGGGAGCCGTTGCGGGCCACGACGATGCGGTCGGGGAAGTCGGCGTGCATGACGGCGATGCCGTAGGTGCCCTCGACGACCTTGAGCGCCTCGCGGACCTTCTCCTCCAGGGTGTCGGCCTGGGCGCCGGCGATGAGGTGGACGAGCACCTCGGTGTCGGTCTCCGAGAGGAAGACGACTCCGTCGGCCTCCAGCTTGGCGCGCAGCTCGGAGGCGTTGTCGACGATGCCGTTGTGGACGACGGCGACCTTGTTGTCGGCGTCCAGGTGCGGGTGGGAGTTGAGGTCGCTCGGGGCGCCGTGGGTGGCCCAGCGGGTGTGGGCGATGCCGGTGGTGCCGGCGAAGCGCTTGGGTACCCGGGACTCCAGCTCCCGTACGCGGCCCTTGGCCTTGACGACCTTCAGGGCCGCGGCCTTCGGGCTGTTGACGACGATGCCCGCGGAGTCGTAGCCGCGGTACTCCAGTCGCTGCAGGCCCTCCAGCAGCAGCGGTGCCACGTCACGCTTGCCGATGTAACCCACGATTCCGCACATAAGGTCTTTCCCCTCCTGAAGTTCGGTTGCTCTTGCCGCTGCCCCTGCCCCGTCCCCGCGCGTTGGCGGGGGTGGGGCTCGGCCGGGACTCAGCCGTAGACGATGCGGCGCAGTTGCCGGAGCGAGAGCTCCGGCGGCGCCACGGCGCGGTGCGGCAGTTCGGCCGCGATCCGCTCGAAGATGTCCGCGTTGACCGCGCCCCCGGACTGGAGCTCACGGTGGCGCCGACGGACGAACTCCTCGGTGCTCTCGTCGAAGTACGCGAGCACGTCGAGCACCACTCGGGCGGCTTCGCCCCGCTGGAGCGAGGTGCTGCGCACCAAGTGGTCGACGAGGTCGTCGTGCGACGGGCGGCGGTCGGGCATCCGTTGATATTGGCGGTACGAGCCGAAGAACGCAAAAATCCTGCCCGAAATCGGGCAGGATCGCGCTGGTCTGGACCAGAGGAAGGGTTACTTCCGGTCTTTGGCGGTTAGAAACGACCCAAAATCGCCGCTTTCGCCGTCGCGAACTCCTCGGCCGTGAGGATCCCCGCCTGGTGCAGCTCTCCCAGCTCGCGCAGCCGGCGCAGCAGGGCGTCGTGGTCGTCGGCCGGGACGGGGGCCGGGGCGGGGGCCGGGCCGGGCTCCGGCCCGCGTTCCGGCTCAGCCGAGACCCCGGACGCGAGCTCGGCCGGGGGAGGGGGCGAGGACGCGGGCGCCGCCGGATGCGGCATCCGGACCGCTACGGCCGCCGCGACCAGCGCCATCAGGGGGTCCTTCTTGAATCCGAACAGCTCCACGGTGTGCGGGTCGTACTTCGGCGCCGAGCTCTGGCCGGCGCCGGCCAGGGCGAAGCGGATCCACCCGTTCTCCAGTCCCCGGGACGGGGCCCACTCCACCGACCGCAGGTCCGCGACCCTGAACTCCCGGGCCCCGCCAGACCGTTTCGCCTCCTCCGTCGTCCAGTTCCAGTCCAGAGTCACCCGGTCCCCGTCGAAGGCCACCGTCCCGTCGCCGGCGCCGACCGTGATCGGCACGGCGGGACCCGGCAGGAGATAGGAGTCGGCGGGCCCGGCATCCACCTGGTCCAGCAGCAGGGCGTTGCGGACCTCGTCCACGAAGTACTCCGCCACCCCGCCGCGGTCGGGTTCGACCGTCAGCCGGTACGGGTCCGAGGCCTCCGGCAGCCGCCCGCCCGTCACCTGGAGCAGCGGGTCCGCGCCGTCACGCAGCCGCAGGCGCAGCCGGCCCGCCTTGCGCCCCGGTTCGTAGGAGACACCGGCCAGCGCGCGCAGCGGGACGAGCACCTCGCCCAGCGTCTGGCGCAGCAGGCCCACCCCCTTGTCGCGGCCCGGCACGATGCGCACCGCGTCCCCGTCGAAGGTCCATGTACCGTCCTTCTGGATGATTTCCGCCATCCTTGGATTCTCGCATCGGCCCCAGAGGCCCGGTTGGCCTATACCTATGCTCATGAGAGTCCCGCGACGCATGCTCGCCGCCCTCCTCGTCCTCGCCGCCGTCCCCGCGGCCGCGTCCTGCAGCAGCGCCGCGAGGGGGGACGACGCCCGACCCCGTCGAGTAGCTGACGAGCCGCCCGCGGCGCTCGCGCCCTACGAACGGCTCCTGCCGGAGCCCGTCTCCGCACGGGCCGAAGGCCCGGGGTACGCCTTCGGCCCGGGCACGGTCATCCGTACCGGCCGGGCCGACGGCGAGGAGGTCCGCAAGGTCGGCGAACTCCTCGCCGAGCAGTTGCGCGGCCCCAGCGGGTTGCCGCTGCCCGTGGTCGACGGCGTCGAGGGCGACGGGATCCGGCTGCGCATCGACGAGGAGGCCGAGGGTGCGGGGCAGGAGGGCTACCGGCTGGAGTCCGGGCCCGGCGGGGTCACCCTCACCGCCCGCACGCCCGCGGGCCTCTTCCACGCCGGCCAGACGCTGCGCCAGCTCCTGCCGGTGTCCGGTCCGGGGACGGTGCCGGGCGGCACGGTCACCGACGCGCCGCGCTTCGCGTACCGGGGGGCGATGGTGGACGTGGCCCGCCACTTCTTCACGGTGGAGCAGGTCAAGAGGTACGTCGACCAGCTCGCCCAGTACAAGGTCAACACCCTGCACCTGCACCTGACCGACGACCAGGGCTGGCGCCTCGCGATCGACTCCTGGCCGAGGCTGGCGGAGTACGGGGGCGCGAGCGAGGTCGGCGGCGGACCCGGCGGGCACTGGACGAAGGACGAGTACCGGGACCTGGTGGCGTACGCCTCGCAGCGGTACGTGGACGTGGTCCCGGAGATCGACATGCCCGGCCACGTGAACGCCGCGCAGGCCGCCTACGCGGAGCTGAACTGCGACGGCAAGGCGCGCGAGCACTACACCGGGACCAAGGTCGGCTTCAGCTCGCTGTGCGTGGGCAAGGAGCGCACCTACGAGTTCATCGACCAGGTGCTGGGGGAGCTCGCGGAGCTGACCCCGGGCACATACCTGCACATCGGTGGCGACGAGGCCCACTCCACGCCCGCGGCGGACTACGCGGCCTTCATGGACCGGGCGCAGGCGGTGGTGGCCAAGCACGGCAAGACCGTGGTGGCCTGGCACCAGCTCGCGGCGGCCCGGCCGGCGCCGGGGGCGGTGCTCCAGTACTGGGGCCACGACCGCACGGCGGCCTCCGAGAAGGCGGGAGTGATCGCGGCGGCCAAGGCGGGCAACCCGGTGATCCTGTCCCCGGCGGACCGGCTCTACCTGGACATGAAGTACGACAAGGAGACCAAGCCGGGGCTGGCCTGGGCCGGGTACGTACCGGTGCGCCGGTCCTACGACTGGGACCCGGGGACCTATATGACGGGTCTCCCGGAGTCCGCGGTCCTCGGGGTGGAGGCCCCGCTGTGGACGGAGACGATCGCGACCCGCCCCGACCTCGAGTACATGGCCTTCCCGAGGGTCCTGGGCCTCGCGGAACTGGGCTGGTCCCCGGCCGCCGCGCGCGACTGGACCTCCTACCGGCTCCGCCTGGCCGCCCAGGGCCCGCGCCTGGCCGCCCAGGACGTCGCCTACCACCGGGCGCCGGACGTGCCCTGGCGCTAGGGCCGTCTCCAGCTCGGCGGGGCCCGCCGCGGCCGCTAGAGCGCGGCCGTCGGCTCCTCGTCGGGGGCCTGGCCGGCGTAGGCCTCCGCGAGGAGCTGCTCCTCGCTCGCGCCGAGGCGCCAGTAGCCGGTGAAGCGGACCGCGCGGCGGTCGACGCCGCAGTCCTGGACGATGTGCCTGCGGACCGCCCGGATCGTCGCGGACTCGCCGGCGAGCCAGGCGTACGTGGCTCCGGCGGCGGGCCGTTCGGCCGCCCGGAGCGCCTCCAGCACCCGGTCGGTGCGTTCCCGCCCGGCGCCCGGCTCCCGTACGACCCAGGTGATGTCCGCGCCGGCGGACGTCGGCAGGTAGAGCCGGTCGTCCTCGTGCGGGACCTCGAACCAGGCCCTGACCGGGGTCCCCTCGGGGAGCCGGTCCAGGATGGCGGCGGCCGCGGGCAGGGCGGTCTCGTCGGCGTACATCAAGATCGCGTCGGTGGCGGCCGGAGGCTGGAATCGTACGGACTTGTTCTCCGCGACGGCCGGGCCGATGGCCATGATCCGGCGGCCGGTCACCGCGCGGCCCGCCCAGGCGGAGGCGGGGGACGTGGTGCCGTGCAGGACGAAGTCGATGTCCACCTCGTCCACGCCGGCGGGGGTCCGGCGCTGCTCGCGGACCGTGTACGAGCGCATCACCGGGCGCTCCTCCTCCGGCATCGCGCGCCAGTCCGCGAACCAGGTGTCCTCGCCCGTGGACGGCATCACCGTGTGCTCCCGGCCGACGGGCGGCAGGAAGAGGGAGAGGCTCTGGTCGTAGCCGCCCGAGCGGAAGTCCGCCAGGGATGCGCCGCCGAAGGTGATCCGCAGGAAGGAGTGGCCGAGGCGGCGCGTGCGGAGCACTTCGAGCTCGAAGAACCGGAAGTGCGGGATCGCTTCATCGGGCGCGGTGGCGGTGGCGGTGGCGGTGGCGTCAGCGGTTGCGGAGGCGGTGCCGGTGCCGGCGTGGGCGGTCATGCGGAGGGTCCCCCCTGGGATGGGTGCGATGACGGGCGAAGCAGAAGGCCCCGGCGCCTGGGTGAGGCGCCGGGGCCGGACGGCATGGGGTCAGCTGACCTTCTTGGCGTTCTGGATGGCCTTGGTGAGCTCTTCGACGATCTGCGCGCACTTCTCGTAGGAGTAGATCGGCTCGGTCACGCGGGGGGTGATCTGGCCGGCCTTGACGGCGGGCATCTCGGCCCAGGTCGGCTTGGCCTTCAGGTCCGCCGGCTGGAGCGTGCCGGTGCGGTTGTCGAGGAGGACCACGTCGGCCTTGTACTTGCCTGCGTTCTCCCAGCTGAGGCTCTCGAAGAAGCCGCCCTCGACCTTGTCCGGGACGACGAACTCGACGCCGAGGGACTGGAAGTACTTCAGGTCGGCGGAGGTGGCCGGGGTGGAGACGTAGAACAGGTCGGCGGCGCCGGAACCGACGAGCACCTTGATGCCCGGGTTCGCCTTCGTGGCCTCGCGGAGCTTCGCGGAGGCGGCCTCGAAGCGGGCCTTGGCGTCGACGGCCTTCTTGTCGTTCAGGTCGGCGCCCAGGGACTTCGCGAGATCCGCGGTGCGGGCCAGGGCCTTGTCCATGCTGACGTCGCCGCCCACGCCGATCGCGGCGGCCGGGGCCAGCTTGAGGATCTTGTCCTTGGAGGCCTCGGGCACGTACCAGTAGCTGTCCTTCTCCCAGGTGTTGGTCACCAGGAGGTCGGGCTGCAGGGCCGCGTACTTCTCGACGTTGAACTCGTCGTAGACGTTGCCGATGATCTCGACCTTGGAGATGTCCATCGAGCCGGCCTGCACGTCGGCCTTGCCGTCGGCGGTCTTCGTGGGGCCGAACACGCCCTTGACGTCGACCCCGTAGTCGTGGAGCGCGGCCGCGGTGCCGGTGAAGGCGACGATGTTCTTCGGCGTGGACTTGGCGGTGACGTCCTTGCCCATGTCGTCCTTGAAGCTCCAGGGCCCCGAGGCCGCGGCGCCCGTGCCCTTGTCGCCCGACCCGTCCTTCGCGGAGTCGCTGCCACCGCAGGCGGTGAGCGCGGCCACGAGGCCGAGGGCGCCGCCTGCCGCGATGAGACCGCGGCGGGTGAGGAGGGAGGAGCGGGACTTGGGCATGGCGATGTCCACTTTCGTGCGTACTGCGTGGCTCGGACGTTCGATGGGAAGGTTAGCCTAACCTTGGCTGAAAACGGCAAGGGGCCCTCCTCGCGAAGGGCCCCGCACCGCACCACCGACTGCCGCTAGGCGGAAAGCCCCAGCTCACGGGCGATCAGCATGCGCTGCACCTCGCTCGTGCCCTCGCCGATCTCCAGGATCTTCGAGTCGCGCCACATACGGGCCACCGGGTACTCGTTCATGAACCCGTAGCCGCCGTGGATCTGCGTGGCGTCGCGGGCGTTGTCGACGGCCACCGTGGAGGAGTACAGCTTCGCGATGGCCGCCTCCTTCTTGAACGGCTCCCCGGCCACCAGCCGGGAGGCCGCGTCGCGCCAGCCGATCCGGGCCATGTGGGCGCGCATCTCCATGTCCGCCAGCTTGAACTGGATGGCCTGGTTGTCGCCGATCGCCTTGCCGAAGGCGTGCCGCTCCTTGGCGTACTTCACCGACTCGTCCACGCAGCCCTGCGCCAGGCCCGTCGCGAGTGCCGAGATGGCCACGCGGCCCTCGTCGAGGATCCGCAGGAACTGGGCGTAGCCGCGGCCCTCTTCGCCGACCAGGTTGGCGAGGGGGACCCGTACGCCGTCGAAGGACAGCTCGCGGGTGTCCGAGGCGTTCCAGCCGACCTTGGAGTAGGGGGCGGCCACCGTGAAGCCCGGGGTGCCGGACGGGACGATGATCGAGGAGATCTCGGGGCGGCCGTCCGCCTTGCGGCCCGTCACGGCCGTGACGGTGACCAGACCGGTGATGTCCGTACCGGAGTTGGTGATGAAGCACTTGGAGCCGTTGATCACCCACTCGCCGCCGTCCCGGACGGCGGTCGTACGGGTGCCGCCCGCGTCGCTGCCCGCGCCGGGCTCGGTCAGGCCGAAGGCGCCGAGGATCTCGCCGGAGCACATCCTCGGCAGCCACTGCTGCTTCTGCTCCTCGGTCCCGAAGAGGTAGAGCGGCATCGCGCCGAGCGAGACGCCGGCCTCCAGGGTGATGGCGACCGAGGAGTCGACGCGGGCCAGCTCCTCCAGGGCGATGCCGAGGGCGAGGTAGTCGCCGCCCATGCCGCCGTACTCCTCCGGGAAGGGCAGGCCGAACAGGCCCATGCGGCCCATCTCGCGGACGATCTCGTACGGGAACTCGTGCCGCTCGTACAGATCGCCGATCTTGGGCGCCACCACATCGTGCGCGAACGCCTCTACGGTGCGGCGGAGTTCCTCGTGCTCGGGGGTGAGCCGGTGGTCGAGGGCCATGGTCTTCGTTACTCCTTGTGGGAGAGGGCGCGGACGGTACGGGAGGGGCTGGGACGCCCCAGCTGTTCGGCCATCCACACGCTCGTGGCGGTGAGGGCGGCAAGATCGACCCCGGTCTCGATGCCGAGGCCGTCGAGCATCCAGACGAGGTCCTCGGTCGCGAGATTGCCGGTGGCGCTCTTGGCGTACGGGCATCCGCCGAGGCCGCCCGCGGAGGCGTCGACGGTGGTCACGCCGTGCTGGAGCGCGGCCAGGGTGTTGGACAGCGCCTGGCCGTAGGTGTCGTGGAAGTGCACGCCGATCCGGTCGGTGCCCACGCCCTGCGCGTCGAGCGCGGAGAGGAGGGTCCGCACGTGCCCCGGCGTGGCGACGCCGATGGTGTCGCCGAGGCTCAGCTCGTCACAGCCGAGGTCCAGGAGGGCCTTGGCGACGCCGACCACCTGGTGGACGGGGACCGGCCCCTCCCAGGGGTCGCCGAAGCACATCGAGAGGTAGCCGCGGACGTGCACCTCGTGCTCCTTGGCGCGGGCCACGACGGGCTCGAACATCGCGAGGGACTCGGCGACGGTGCGGTTGAGGTTGCGGGAGGCGAAGGTCTCGGTGGCCGAACCGATCACGGCGATCCGGGTGGCACCGAGCGCGAGCGCGCGGTCGAGGCCGCGCTCGTTGGGGACGAGGACCGGCAGCGCGGCCTGTACGTCGGCGAGGAGGGGGAACAACTCGTCGGCGTCGGCCAGCTGGGGGATCCACCGGGGGTGCACGAAGCTGGTGGCCTCGATGGTGGTGAGCCCGGCGGCCGCCAGCCGGTGCACGAACTCGGCCTTGACGTGGGTGGGGACGGTCGTCTTCTCGTTCTGCAGCCCGTCCCGGGCGCCCACCTCGTGGATCCGGACCCGGGCCGGGAGGCCCTCGTCCGCGAAGCTCATCGGGAGTCCGTTCATCGGCCCTCGTCCTCCTCGTCCGGGGTGACCACGGCCAGGACCTGGTCCATGGCGACCGTGGTACCGGGGGTGACATCGAGTTCGCTGACGGTGCCGGCGTGCGGGGCGGAGATGACGTGCTCCATCTTCATGGCCTCGACGACGAGCAGGCTCTGCCCGGCGGCCACCTTGTCGCCGACGGCGACCTTGACGACGGTGACGGTCCCGGGCATCGGGGCCGCGAGGGTGTCGGCTCCGCTGCGTCCCGCGCCGCGGAGGTTCGCCTCGACCGGGTCGTGCGCCTGCACGTGCCAGGAGTCGCCGTCGCGGCCGAGCCAGGTCCCTTCGGGGGAGGCGGCGTGGGCGAAGCGGTGCGTGACGCCGTCGAGTTCGACCGTGAGGTGGTCGGGGGTGCGGGACACGATCCGGCCCCGGGCCGGGGTGCTGGGGCTCCCCAGACCCCGCGCCCCGAACGCCGGCGTGGCCGGATTTTCCTGACCGCGGCCGTCGCGTGCGGGATTCGGCTGCGCCACGGAGCCGTCCCCGTCCAGCAGGAGCTCCGTGTCCGGGCCCGTTCCGGCGGGCCGGGTGCGGACCGTCACCGGGTCCTGGCCCGGAAGGCGGAAGTGGTGGACCGTCCAGGCGGGGGTGCCGCCCAGGCGCCAGCCGCTGGCGGAGTCGAACGGGTCGACCCAGCCCCCGGCAGGCTTTCGGGAAGGGGTGGGGTGGGGGGCGGAGAGCAGGGCCGCAGCCGCGTACACCTCCGCAGGCACCCCCTCGGGGAGGAGTTCGCCCAGGTCCCGCTCCACCAGCCCCGTGTCCAGGTCGCCCGACACCACGTCCGGGTGCGCGAGCAGCCTCCGCAGGAAGCCCGTGTTGGTCTGCACGCCCAGGATCACGGTGTCGGCGAGCGCGCCCCGCAGCACCCGCAGGGCCGCGGCCCGGTCGGGCCCGTAGGCGATGACCTTCGACAGCATCGGGTCGTAGGTGGACCCCGTGTCGACGCCCGCGACCAGCCCGGAGTCCGTACGGACGGAGCCGCCGTCCGGCTCCGACAGTGCCAGCACCATGCCGCCGGAGGGCAGGAACCCCCGCGCCGGATCCTCGGCGCAGACGCGGGCCTCGATGGCGTGCCCGGTCAGGCGGACCTCCGACTGGGCGAAGCCCAGCTCCGCGCCCGCCGCGACCCGGAGCTGCTGCTCCACCAGGTCCAGTCCGGTGATGAGCTCGGTCACCGGGTGCTCCACCTGGAGCCGGGTGTTCATCTCCATGAAGTAGTACGAGGCGGGGTCGTGGCCCGGGACGATGAACTCCACCGTCCCCGCGCCGACGTATCCGCAGGACCGCGCCGCCTCCACCGCCGCGGCTCCCATCGAGGCCCGCAGCTCCGGCGTCAGCAGGACCGACGGCGCCTCCTCGATCACCTTCTGGTGGCGGCGCTGGAGCGAGCACTCGCGCTCCCCGAGGTGGACCACGTTCCCGTGCGCGTCCGCCAGCACCTGGATCTCGATGTGCCGGGGCCGGTCCACCCAGCGCTCCACCAGAAGCGTGTCGTCGCCGAAGGAGGACCGCGCCTCGCGGCGGGCCGCCGCGATCTCCTCGCCCAGCAGCGCCGAGTCCCGTACGAGCCGCATGCCCTTGCCGCCTCCGCCCGCCGAGGGCTTCAACAGGACCGGCATGCCGATCTGCTCGGCGGCGGCGACCAGTTCGGCGTCGGACAGCCCGCTGCCGGAGGAGCCGGGGACCACGGGCACGCCCGCGGCCTTGACGGTCTCCTTGGCGCGGATCTTGTCGCCCATCAGGGAGATGGCCGAGGCCGGCGGCCCGATGAACGCCAGGCCCGCGTCCGCGCAGGCGGCCGCGAACGCGGCGTTCTCCGCGAGGAAGCCGTAGCCGGGATGGACGGCCTCGGCGCCCGTGCGGCGCGCCGCGTCGAGCAGCCGCTCCACCGACAGGTAGCTCTCGGCGGCCGCCGCCGGGCCGATGCGGACGGCCGTGTCGGCCTCCCGTACGTGCCGGGCGTCCGCGTCGGCGTCGCTGAAGACGGCCACGGAACGGATGCCGAGCTCCCGCAGGGTGCGGATGACGCGGACCGCGATCTCGCCCCGGTTGGCGACCAGAACAGTGCTGAACATCAGTGAGGTCCTCACGTCACATACGGAAGATGCCGAAGCCCGAGTCGCCCAGCGGGGCGTTCGCGCACGCGGTCAGGGCCAGTCCCAGCACCTGCCGGGTCTCCATCGGGTCGATGACCCCGTCGTCCCACAGCCGCGCCGTGGCGTAGTAGGCGTTGCCCTGTTCCTCGTACTGGGCCCGGACCGGGGCCTTGAAGGCCTCCTCGTCCTCGGCCGGCCACTCCTGGCCCGCGCCCTCGATCTGGTCGCGCTTGACCGTCGCCAGGACGGAGGCCGCCTGCTCGCCGCCCATCACGGAGATCTTGGCGTTGGGCCACATCCACAGGAACCGCGGCGAGTACGCCCGCCCGCACATCGAGTAGTTGCCCGCGCCGTACGAGCCGCCGACCACCACCGTGAGCTTCGGGACCCGGGTGCAGGCCACGGCCGTGACCATCTTGGCGCCGTGCTTGGCGATGCCGCCCGCCTCGTAGTCCCGGCCGACCATGAAGCCGGAGATGTTCTGGAGGAAGAGCAGCGGGATGCCGCGCTGGTCGCACAGCTCGATGAAGTGCGCGCCCTTCTGGGCCGATTCGGAGAACAGGATGCCGTTGTTGGCGACGATCCCGACCGGGTGGCCGTGGATCCGGGCGAAGCCGGTGACCAGGGTCTGCCCGAACTCCGCCTTGAACTCCTGGAAGCGGGAGCCGTCCACGATCCGGGCGATGATCTCGCGGGCGTCGTACGGGGTGCGGGAGTCGACCGGCACCGCGCCGTACAGCCCGTACGGGTCCACCTTGGGCTCCTCGGGGGCCTCGACCGACCAGGGCAGGGCCTGGCGCTCGGGCAGGGTCGCCACGATGTTCCGTACGATCCGCAGCGCGTGGGCGTCGTCCTCCGCGAGGTGGTCGGTGACCCCCGAGGTCCGGGAATGGACCTCGCCGCCGCCCAGCTCCTCGGCCGTGACCACCTCGCCGGTGGCGGCCTTCACCAGCGGCGGGCCGCCGAGGAAGATCGTGCCCTGGCCTCGGACGATGACGGCCTCGTCGCTCATGGCCGGTACGTACGCGCCGCCCGCCGTGCAGGAGCCGAGGACGGCGGCGATCTGCGGGATGCCGGCCCCCGACATGCGGGCCTGGTTGTAGAAGATGCGGCCGAAGTGGTCCCGGTCGGGGAAGACCTCGTCCTGCATGGGGAGGAAGGCGCCGCCCGAGTCGACCAGGTAGAGGCAGGGGAGACGATTCTCCAGTGCCACCTCCTGGGCGCGCAGGTGCTTCTTGACGGTCATCGGGTAGTACGTGCCGCCCTTGACGGTGGCGTCGTTCGCGACGACGACGCACTCGCGGCCGCTGACCCGGCCGATGCCGGCGATCACCCCGGCGGCCGGGGCCGCGCCCCCGTACATGCCCTCGGCGGCCAGCGGGGCCAGCTCCAGGAAGGGGGACCCGGGGTCCAGGAGGGCGTCCACGCGGTCGCGCGGCAGCAGCTTCCCGCGGGCGGTGTGGCGGGCGCGGGCCTTCTCGCCGCCGCCGAGCCGGGCAGCCTCCAGCCGGGCCCGCAGGCCGTCGGAGAGCTCACGGTGGGCGGCCTCGTTGGCCCGCCAGGCATCGGACGCCGGGTCGGCGGCGCTCGTCAGCACTGGTGCCTGCTGCATCGGTCGAGCTCCCTTGCTCGGTGCGCTCTTGTTAATGAGCGTTAACGCATGTGGGACTTAGGTTAACGACCGCTAACGGCCCTGTCTAGAATGGATTCCCATGAGCACCAGAGCAGCCGCCCCGACCCGGCGCGAGCAGATCCTCGGCGAGGCTGCGCGCCTCTTCGCCGAGCGCGGTTTCCACGGCGTGGGCGTGGACGAGATAGGGGCCGCGGTGGGCATCAGCGGCCCCGGCCTGTACCGGCACTTCGCGGGCAAGGACGCGATGCTCGCCGAGCTGCTCGTCGGCATCAGCGAACGGCTGCTCACGGGCGGCCGCCGCCGGGTGGAGGAGGCCGCCGGCGACCCGTCCGGCGTACTGGCCTCCCTCATCGACGGCCACATCGACTTCGCGCTCGACGACCGGGCGCTGATCACCCTCCACGACCGCGAGCTGGACCGGCTGCGCGAAGCCGACCGCAAGCTCGTGCGGCAGCTCCAGCGCAAGTACGTCGAGCTGTGGGTCGACGTCGTACGGGAGCTGCACCCCGAGGTGGGCGAGGCGGAGGTACGCGTCTCCGTGCACGCGGTCTTCGGCCTGCTGAACTCCACCCCGCACCTGGCCGTCGTCGGCCGGGACGCGACGGAGTCGCTGCTGCGACGGCTCGCGAACGGAGCCTTCGGGGCGCTGTCGGGGTGACACGGCGCGTCCGCGGGTCGGGATGGAAGGGACGGCTCCGGGCACGCGGCGGCAGAATGGGCCGCATGCCGAAGCCGATAGAGACGCCTGTCCCCAGCCGAGCCGAACTCCTCGACCACCTGGTCCGCACGCGGATCGCGGGGGACGTGGCCACCCCGCGCGACAACAACCTCTCCCACTACCGCAAGCTCGCCAACGGTGACCGGCACTACTGGCTCGGCCTGGAGCTGGGCGACCGCTGGACGGACGAGCAGGACGTGCTCGCGGTGATGGCGGAGCGCTGCGGCGTCGTGGACGACGCGACCCACCGGTTCGGCCAGGACACGATCGACCCCGAACTGACCGTGGCCGCCCTGGACCGGATGGCCGCGCGACTGCGCAAGGCCGCGCTGGACCGGCAGAGCGTGCTGCTGGCCACCGGGCACCCGGGCGGGCTGCTGGACGTGCACCGTGCGACGGCCGACGCGCTGCGGGCGGCGGGCTGCGAGATCGTGGTGGTCCCGCAGGGGCTGGTCGCCGACGAGGGCTCGGTGTGGCAGTTCGCGGACGTGGCCGTCCTGGAACGCGGTGCGACGCTCTGGCACACCCACTCCCCGCAGCCGATGGCGGCGATCCTCGACGCACTCGCCGCCCAGGGCCGCCCCCAGCCCGACCTGGTCGTCGCCGACCACGGCTGGGCGGGCTGCGCGGCGCAGCGCGGGCTGGACGCGGTGGGCTACGCCGACTGCAACGACCCCGCGCTCTTCCTGGCCGAGGCCGAAGGCACCCTCCAGGTGGCGGTTCCCCTGGACGACCACGTCCGCGACCCCCGCTTCTACGACCCGATGGTCGCGTACCTCCTCGCGGGGGCGGGCCTGCTGTAACCCTGCCGGGTGCGTCGGTGTGGCTGCGGGTGGGCCGGGGGCGGGACCCTTCCAGCCCCGCCGGCGTCTGAGGACCGGGTCCGGGCGGAGCCCGGGGAACGGGGGAAGGGCGGTTAGGGGAACTCCGCCCCGCAGGGCCCGCCCGAGCGGTGTCTCAGGAAGGGGTCGGGTCCAAGTACACGCGGCGGATCGCCGGGAAGCGGTCCCGGAGCTGCGCCTCCGCGACCTCGCACGCCTCCTCCACCTGCCGCGCCGAAGCGAGATCGTGGAAGTCGACCTTCGCGGCGATCAGCACCTCCGACGGCCCCTGCACGATCGTGGTCAGCTCCAGCACGCCCTCGATGTGCAGCACGGACAGCAGCTCCTCCCGGACCTCCGCCCGCATCGCCTCCGGCAGCGGCCGCCCGATCAGGTACTGCGCGTTGGAGCGCCCCAGCTCCCAGGCCACCCACACCAGCAGCAGCCCGATCAGCAGCGAGGCCACCCCGTCGTACGCGCCCGATCCCGTGAGCTGTGCGCCGAGCAGGCCGCCCGCCGCCAGTGCCAGCCCGATCAGTGCGGCCACGTTCTCCAGGAGGACGGCCTTCACGGCCGTGTCCGGGGTGTGTTTCACGTACAGCCCCAGCGGTGCCCGCATCCGCGCCGCCTCGCCCTTGACCTGCCGCCAGGCGACCAGGAGGGAGTAGCCCTCCAGGAGGGCGGCGACGGCCAGGATGACGTAGGACACCGTCGGGTTGCCGGGGTCCTCTCCGTGGACCAGCGTGTGGATGCCGTCGTAGACGGCGAACACCGCGCCGCCGGCGAAGGTGGCGATCGATGCCAGCAGCGCCCAGATGTAGCGCTCCGGCCCGTATCCCAGGGGGTGCGCCTCGTCCGCCGGCTTCGCGCTCCGCTTCAGCGAGGCGAGGAGCATCACCTCGGTCACGGTGTCGGCCACCGAGTGTGCCGCCTCGGAGAGCATCGCGCTCGATCCGCTGATGATCCCGCCCACCGCCTTGGCGGCGGCGATGCCGAGGTTCGTGACGACGGCGACGACGACCGTGCCGACGCTCTCGCCCTCGCCCCGTCCCCCGGTTCCGCTTTCGTTCACCATCGCATCGCTGCTGGACATGGTGTGACGTTACGTCGGACGGCCGTACTACGCGCGCGGGACGCGCACCACGCCCTCCTGGATGACGGTCACCGCGAGCCTGCCGTCCTGGGTCCAGATCCGGGCCTGGCCCAGGCCCCGGCCACCGGCTGCCGAGGGCGACTCCTGGTCGTACAGCAGCCATTCGTCGGCGCGGAACGGCCGGTGGAACCACATCGCGTGGTCCAGTGAGGCGCCGACCACGTCGCCGACCGCCCATCCGCCCTTCCCGTGCGCGAGGAGCACCGAGTCGAGCAGGGTCATGTCGGACACGTAGGTGGCCAGGCAGGTGTGCAGGAGCGCGTCGTCGCTCTCCAGCTTGCCGGCGGTACGGAACCACACCTGCGTGCGCGGTTCGACCGGTTCGCCGACGCTGCCCCAGGGCGGGACCGTCGCGTACCGCAGGTCGACCGCGCCGCGCGCCTCTATGAGCCGTTCCACCGTGCCCGGGTCGCGGAAGATCTCCCGGTAGTGCGGGAGCGATTCGGCGGCCGTCGGGAGGGTCTCCGGATCGGGGGCGACGGGCATCGCGGCCTGGTGGTCGAGGCCTTCCTCGTACGTCTGGAAGGACGCGGAGAGGTGGAAGATCGGCTGGCCGTGCTGGACGGCGACGACGCGGCGCGTGGTGAAGGAGCGCCCGTCGCGGATCCGGTCGACCGAGTACACGATGGGTGCGCCCGGGTCACCGGCGCGCAGGAAGTACGAGTGCAGCGAGTGCGCGGTGCGGTCCTCGGGCACGGTACGGCCGGCCGCGACGAGGGCCTGGGCTGCGACCTGACCGCCGAAGACCCGCGGTACCAGCGCCGAACGGCTGGTACCGCGGAAGATGTTCTCCTCGATCTGCTCCAGGTCGAGCAGGTCGAGGAGCGTCGTCAGTGCCTCGTTCATGGGGGAAGGGTAGGACCCTTACAGACCCATCGACTTGGCGATGATGGACTTCATGACCTCGCTGGTGCCGCCGTAGATGCGGTTCACGCGGTTGTCGGCGTACAGGCGGGCGATCGGGTACTCGTTCATGTAGCCGTAACCGCCGTGCAGCTGGAGGCACTTGTCGATGACGCGGTGCGCGACCTCGGTGCAGAACAGCTTCGCGGACGCGGCCTCGGCGGCGGTGAGCTCGCCGGCGTCCAGGGCCTCCAGGGCGCGGTCGGCGACGGCCTCGGCGGCGTCCACCTCGGCCTGGCAGGCGGCCAGTTCGAACTTGGTGTTCTGGAAGTGCGCGACCGGCTTGCCGAAGACGGTGCGGTCGGTCACGTACTGCTGGGCGAACCGGACGGCGGCCTTGGACTGCGCGTACGCGCCGAAGGCGATGCCCCAGCGCTCGGACGGCAGGTTGGCGCCGAGGTAGTAGAAGCCCTTGTTCTCCTCGCCGAGCAGGTCCTCGACGGGGACCTTCACGTCGACGAACGCCAGCTCGGCGGTGTCGGAGGTGCGCAGGCCGAGCTTGTCGAGCTTGCGGCCGATGGAGTAGCCCTCGGACTTGGTGTCCACGGCGAAGAGGGAGATGCCGAAGCGGCGGTCGTCCTCGCTGGGGGCGGAGGTGCGGGCGCAGACGATCACGCGGTCGGCGTGCACGCCGCCCGTGATGAAGGTCTTGGAGCCGTTGAGGACGTAGTGCGTGCCGTCCTCGGAGAGCTTGGCGGTGGTCTTCATGCCCGCGACGTCGGAGCCGGTGCCCGGCTCGGTCATCGCCAGGGCCCACATCTCCTCGCCGGAGACGAACTTCGGCAGGAAGCGCTTCTTCTGCTCGACGTCGGCCAGCATCTTGATGTAAGGGAGGGCGAGCAGCACGTGCACGCCGGAGCCGCCGAAGTTGACGCCCGCGCGGGAGGTCTCTTCGTAGAGGACGGCCTCGAACTTGTGGGTGTCCAGGCCGGCGCCGCCGAACTCCTCGGGGACGTTGATCCCGAAGATGCCCAGCTCACCGAGCTTGTAATAGAACTCGCGCGGAGCCTGGCCGGCCGCGAACCACTCGTCGTAGACCGGGACGACCTCGGCCTCGATGAAGGCGCGGATGGTCTCGCGGAACGCCTCGTGGTCCTCGGTGAAAACGGTACGGCGCACGGCCGGCTCCCTTCGGTCGCGGCGGTCCGCCGCTTATGCCTAAGCGCTTGCTCAGATTAAGTTACCGGCGGGTTGCCCTTGCTGTCCAGAGAACGTAGCGCGAACCACATTTCGGTTCGTGACCGAACGCGCTCGGGCCCGCGCCCCCGAGGGGACGCGGGCCCGAGCGGGCGCGCGAGGGTGGTCAGAACACCACGGTGCCCTCGGGCGGGATCACGACGTCGCCGATGTTCTTGGTCAGGATGTCGGTGCCGTTCTGCTGGATGTGCAGGACGACGTTGTCATAGGCGATGCGGGTCAGCCTGAGGTTCCAGTTCCCGTTGGGGCACGCGTCCCGGGACGAGGGCGCGGTCGGGATGGGGAGGTTCACGTTGGTGAAGGTGATCTGGCCGTTGCGCGGGTTGAAATTCCTCGTCGGACCGTCGACGCGGTTGAACTCGGTGCCCTGGCCGGGAGCGGTGTTGCCACCCCGGTTCACACAGATGTACTCCGCCTCGACGGAGTCCGCCGAGAGGAAGGCGGCGGTGGCACTGTTGCCCAGGCCGGCAGCCTTGCCGCTGCACGTGAGTCCCGAGGTGAGGGACTTCGTGCAGGTGACCGCTCCGATGAAGTGTTCGCCTTGGGCGGTCGCCGTCACGGTGCCCGCGGCACTGGCGATGAGCGTGAGGAGCGCGGTCGCAAGGACGCGTCGCATGATGTCTCCGTTTCGATGGACAGTGAGGCGGTGCGCGACGGGCCTTTCGACCGCGTCGGCGACTCAGTACTGTCACGGCGGCGCAGGGTCCATGCACGGCTTGGGGTGTCCGGCGTAGGGATCGTGACGGTACGGGTGACCGTCGGCGTGTCCGCGTCCGGCTGCTCACACCCGTCCGTTGCTCACACCCGTCGGTCCTGGCGGAGCGCGAACCACAGCTCCATGCGGACGTCCGTGTCGTCCAGGTCGAGCCCGAGGAGCGCGGCCGCCCGGGCGATGCGCTGGCGGACGGTGTTGCGGTGGATGCCGAGGGCGGCCGCGCTGCGGTCCCAGCTGCCGTGGTGGGACAGCCAGGCGCGCAGGGTCTCCTGGAGTGCGGGGGAGAGGGGGGCGAGCAGGGCCTCGGCGTGGGCCCGGGCCTCGGCCGCGCCGACCAGGCCCGCGAACCCGGGGTCCGTGTGCCGGGCCAGCGGGGTCCGGGTCGCCTCGGCGCGCTCCAGGGCCCGCCCCGCCTGTGCGTCGGCGCCGGGCAGGCCCCCGGGCGGGGCCGCGGCGCTCACCCCGAGCCGCCAGCCGGGCTGCGGCGCGGGCTCGCGGTCGGTGAGCAGGCGTACGGAGCCTGCGCGCGCGGAGTCCGCCTGCGTGGGCTCCGCCTGCGTGGGGTCGGCGCGTGCGGCGTCCTCGCGCGGGTCCAGCAGTACGGTGCCCAGCGCGGCCGCCAGGGCCCGCGGGTCCCCGGCGCCGCGGGCGTGGACGGCGTACCAGGGCCCGGGGCCCAGTGCCGCGGCCGGGTCCCCGCCGAGCAGCAGCCGGGTCAGGGCGGCCTCCGCCCCGGCCGGGCGGTGCGCGGTGAGCAGGGTCAGCAGGACGGCCGCCACCGAGGCGACGGTGTGGTCCCCGGGCGCCCGCGAGGGGGTGGCCAGGGCCAGGACCCGGCCGCCGCCGAGGGAGTGCACGCCGAGGTGGAACTCCCCGTACGCCCCCGTGGCGGTGACCGCGGCTCCGTCCCCGACCCGGCGCGCCAGCGCCCGGAGCGCGTCCAGCACACCGGCGTCCGGCACGGGCCCGGCCCCGTCGCCGGGGCCGCCGGGCGGACCGGGCGGCGCGGGTGCCTCCGGCGGGTCGGTGGGGAGGAGCCCGGCCCAGCCGCCCAGGGTCGCCGCCAGTCGGCGCAGGACCGCCGGGACCGGGTCCGGGCGGGCGGCGGCCGCCGCCAGGGACTGCTGGGCCTCGGTCACCCGGCGGAGCTCGGCGGTCCGGGCCCGTGCCATCAGGCGCCAGACGCTCCGGCCGACCGCCGTGAACGGGGTCCCGGGCGGCACCTCGACCAGGGGCAGCCCGTACCGGTCGCAGGCCTCGACGAGGGACCGCGGCACGGTCGTGTACACCGGGGTCACCCCGAAGCCGACGGCCCCGATCCCGGCCCGGACCAGCCCGGCGACGTAGGGCCCGGCGTCGGGGTCGGCGTCGGCGCCGGTGTCCGCTGCCTGCCCGGCCTCCGCCCCCGCGGGGCCCGCGCCCGCGAGGCCCGCGCCCGCCGTCAGCAGGAGCTCGCCGCCCAGCAGGTACGGGGACGGGTCCGCCATCTCGGAGGCGTGCACCCCGTGCAGTTCGGCCTCGGCGGGCCCGGCCAGGTGGCGCAGCCCCAGTTCGTGGTCGGCGAGCAGCCGGCCGAGCGCGACCGGCGGGGAGGGAGGGGCCTCCATGAGTGGATACTCCGTACATATCGAGGGAGCCTGATGGATGAAACGTACACTTCGGCACCCCGAGGTGTCCGTCTACGCTCGAAGGACCGCACCAGCACACCCCAGCAGGACCTCCGGAAGGGCACCCCCTCATGAGCACGCAGCCGCGCGGCCCCGTCGACTCCTCCCGCATCCCGCGCTACGCGGGCCCCGCGACCTTCGCCCGGCTGCCCCGCCTGGACGAGGTCGGCGGCAAGGCCGACGTGGCCGTCGTCGGCGTGCCGTTCGACTCCGGAGTCTCGTACCGCCCCGGCGCCCGCTTCGGCGGCAACGCCATCCGCGAGGCCTCCCGCCTCCTGCGCCCGTACAACCCGGCGCAGGACGCCTCCCCGTTCGCGCTCGCGCAGGTCGCCGACGCCGGCGACATCGCGGCGAACCCCTTCAACATCAACGAGGCCGTCGACACGATCGAGGCCGCCGCCGACGAGCTGATCGGCAACGGCTCCCGCCTGATGACCCTCGGCGGCGACCACACCATCGCCCTGCCCCTGCTCCGCTCGGTGGCGAAGAAGCACGGCCCGGTCGCGCTGCTCCACTTCGACGCCCACCTGGACACCTGGGACACGTACTTCGGCGCCGAGTACACGCACGGCACCCCGTTCCGCCGCGCCGTCGAGGAGGGCATCCTCGACACCGAGGCCCTGTCGCACGTCGGCACGCGCGGCCCGCTGTACGGCAAGCAGGACCTGGACGACGACGCCAAGATGGGCTTCGGCATCGTCACCTCGGCCGACGTCTACCGCCGCGGCGCCGACGAGGTCGCCGACCAGCTCCGCCAGCGCATTGGCGACCGCCCGCTGTACATCTCCATCGACATCGACGTGCTGGACCCGGCGCACGCCCCGGGTACGGGCACCCCGGAGGCGGGCGGCATGACCTCCCGCGAGCTGCTGGAGATCATCCGCGGGCTCTCCTCCTGCAACCTGGTCTCGGCGGACGTCGTCGAGGTCGCCCCGGCGTACGATCACGCGGAGATCACCTCGGTCGCGGCCTCGCACACCGCGTACGAGCTGACCACGATCATGAGCCGCCAGATCAATGCGGCGAAGGCGAAGGGCAACTAAGAGCGTGACGCACGACCACGACCTGGTACTCCGTCCCACCGAAGCCCAGAAGGCGGCGGCGCTCGCGCCCCCGCCGGGGCGCACGGGCGGGGACCTGGTCGTGGAAACGCTGCGCTCGCTCGGCGCGACCACCGTCTTCGGGCTGCCCGGCCAGCACGCGCTCGGGCTCTTCGACGCGGTCGGCCGCTCGGACCTGCGCCTCGTGGGCCTGCGTACGGAGAACAACGCCGGGTTCGCCGCCGACGCGTACGGCCGGATGACCGGCGAGGCGGCACCGCTCCTCCTGTCCACGGGCCCGGGCGCGCTCATGGCGCTCCCCGCCCTGGCCGAGGCGGCGGCGGCGTCCGCGCCCGTGCTGGCGATCTCCTCGCAGGTCCCGACCCCGGGGCTGGGCGGTGGGCGACGCGGTCACCTGCACGAGCTGCGCGACCAGTCGGCCTCGTTCCGGGACGTGGTCAAGTCCGTGCACACCGCCCGGACCCCCTCCCAGATCCCGTCCGTGATCGCGGAGGCCTGGGAGTCGGCGCTGACGGCGCCGCACGGCCCGGTCTGGGTGGAGATCCCGGAGGACGTGCTGCGCGCGGAATCCGTCATCCCGCAGGTCACGGGCATGGACGCGACCCCGCACGAACTGGCCCCGCGCCCGGAGCTCACCGCCCTGGCGGCGCACTGGCTGGAGAACGCCGAGCGCCCGGTGATCATCGCGGGTGGCGGGGTGATCCGCTCGGACGCGGCGGGCAAGCTGAAGCAGCTCGCGGAACGCCTGAACGCCCCCGTCGTCACCACCTTCGGCGGCAAGGGCGCCTTCCCCTGGACCCACCCGCTCTCCCTCCAGTCCTGGCTGGAGGACCGCCACATGACCGACTTCCTGGAGGACGCCGACGTCCTGCTGGTGGTCGGCTCGGGCCTGGGCGAACTGTCCTCGAACTACCACACGTTCTTCCCGGAGGGCCGGGTCGTCCAGATCGAGGCGGACCTCGGCAAGCTGGAGTCCAACCACGCGGGCCTCGGCATCCACGCGGACGCCCGCCTCGCCCTGCAGGCACTCCTCGAAACCGTCGCCGAACGCCCCGACCCGCAGGCCCCGGAGCGCGTCGCCCTGCTCCTGTCCGCCATCGCGGCCCGTCTGGACTCCCAGGACCTGACCCTGGAGCAGCAGCTCCTGACCTCGATCCGGCAGGCCCTGCCCCCGCGCTCCCCGTCCTTCTGGGACATGACGATCCTGTCCTACTGGGCCTGGTCGGCCTTCGACGCCAAGCACCCCAACACCATGCACTCGGCGCAGGGCGCGGGAGGCCTCGGCTACGCCTTCCCGGCCGCCCTCGGCGCGGCCGTCGCGGAGCCGGGCACCCCGGTCCTCGCGGTCTCCGGCGACGGCGGCGCGATGTACTCGATCGCCGACCTGGCCACCGCCCGCCAGCACGACCTGGACGTCACCTGGCTGATCGTCGACGACGGCGGCTACGGCATCCTGCGCGAGTACGGCTGCGAGACGGGAACGAGCCTGACCCGCCCCGACTTCGTGGCCCTGGCCGCCTCCTTCGGCGTTCCGGCGACCACGACCACCCCGGAATCCCTCCGCGAGGACCTGGCCGCGTCCCTGAAGACCCCGGGCCCTTCGCTCCTGCTCCTTGCGGCCGAGCTGAAGATGTTCGAACCCACCCACGTCTGAGGGTCGCCCGGCCGGGCGCGGAGCAGGCGACCCGCGGCGGGCCCCACCCGTAGCCCTCACAGCCCTCCTGCCGCCCCCCCGTAGGACCAGCACCGCGCGCGGAACCCGCGGAACCCAGTTCGAATTGTTGCGGCGGGATGAAATCCGCCGGTCGGGGCGTTGGCGCTTCGGTAGGGCAGGACGAACGGGGAGGCAGTACGTGGCTACGGCGACGGCGGGAACGGCGGCTGGAAGCAAACAGGGGTGGGGCAGGCGGCTCGCCGCCTACACCTGGCGGTACAAGGCCAATGTGCTGCTGGCCCTCGGATCCTCGCTCGGCGGCATGGCCGTCATGGCGCTCGTGCCGCTCGTCACCAAGGTGATCCTCGACGATGTCATCGGCGACCACACCAAGCCCATGGGGCCCTGGGCCCTGATGCTCATAGGCGCCGCGGTCCTCGTCTACGTGATGACCTACATCCGCAGGTACTACGGCGGCCGGCTCGCCCTCGACGTGCAGCACGACCTGCGCACCGACATGTACGACACCATCGCCCGGCTCGACGGCCGCCGCCAGGACGAGCTGTCCACCGGTCAGGTCGTGGGACGGGCGACCACCGACCTCCAGCTGATCCAAGGGCTGCTCTTCATGCTGCCCATGACCATCGGCAACTTCCTGCTCTTCGGGATATCCCTCGGCATCATGCTGTGGCTCTCGCCGCTGCTGACCGTCGTCGCGCTGCTCATGGCCCCCGCCCTCTGGTTCATCGCCAAGCGCAGCCGCAAGAAGCTCTTCCCCGCCACCTGGTACGCCCAGAGCCAGGCCGCCGCCGTCGCCACCGTCGTCGACGGGGCCGTCACCGGCGTCCGCGTCGTCAAGGGCTTCGGCCAGGAGGAGCAGGAGACCGGCAAGCTCCGCGACGCCGGCCGCCGGCTGTTCGCCGGGCGGATGCGCGGCATCCGGATGAACTCCCGCTACACCCCGGCGCTGCAGGCCGTACCGGCCCTCGGCCAGGTCGCCATGCTGGCCCTCGGCGGCTGGATGGCCACCAAGGGGCAGGTCACCCTCGGCACCTTCGTCGCCTTCTCCACCTACCTCGCCCAGCTCGTCGGCCCCGTCCGCATGCTCGCCATGGTGCTCACCGTCGGCCAGCAGGCCCGCGCCGGCGTGGAGCGGGTCTTCGAGCTCATCGACACCGAGCCGGTGATCGAGGAAGGGAAGCAAGAGCTTCCCGCGGACGCGCCCGCCACCGTCGAGTTCGACGACGTGCGGTTCGGGTACGACCCCGAGCGCCCCGTGCTCGACGGGTTCAGCCTCTCGATCGCCGAGGGGGAGACCGTCGCCCTCGTCGGTTCCTCGGGCAGTGGCAAGTCCACCGTTTCGCTGCTGCTGCCGCGCTTCTACGACGCCGACCGCGGCGCCGTCCGCGTCGGCGGCCACGACGTGCGCGAGCTGACCTACGACTCCCTGCGCGATGCCATCGGGCTGGTGCCCGAGGACTCCTTCCTCTTCTCCGACAGCATCCGCGCCAACGTCGCCTACGGACACCCCGGCGCCACCGACGAACAGGTCCGTGCCGCCGTCCGCGCCGCCCAGGCCGAAGGGTTCATCGAGGCCCTCCCCGCCGGGTACGACACCAAGGTCGGCGAGCAGGGCCTGACCCTCTCCGGCGGCCAGCGCCAGCGCATCGCGCTCGCCCGCGCCATCCTCACCGACCCCCGCCTGCTGCTCCTCGACGACGCCACCTCCGCCGTCGACGCCCGCGTCGAGCACGAGATCCACGATGCCCTGCGCGCCGTCATGGCCGGCCGCACCACCCTGCTCATCGCCCACCGCCGCTCCACGCTCGCGCTCGCCGACCGGATCGCCGTACTGGACCACGGGCGGCTCTCCGACGTCGGTACGCACGAGGAGCTGGAGCGCCGCTCCGCCCTGTACCGGCGGCTGCTCACCGACCCGGACGCGCTGGGCGCGGGCTCCCCGCGGACGCCCGAGGCGCCGCCGATGGAGGAGTTCGAGCGAGCCTTCGGCACGGACGTGGAGCGGGACATCGAGCTCGAAGCCGAGATCGACTCCGAGCCGGTCAACGCCAAGCGCCGCGTGGCCGGCGGGATCACCCCCGAGCTCTGGCAGCGCCAGGAGGAGGCGGACGAGAAGACCACCGCCCCCGCGGGGATGTCCGCCACCCCCGAGCTGCTCGCGCAGGTCGCCGCACTGCCGCCCGCCGACGACACCCCCGACGTCGACGAGACCCGCGCCGCGTCCGCCGAGGACAGCTACAACCTCGGCCGCCTGCTGCGCGGCTTCTGGGCCCCGCTCGCCATATCCCTCGGCCTCGTCGCCCTCGACGCCGGCTCCGGACTGCTCCTGCCCATCCTGATCCGGCACGGCATCGACCAGGGCGTCGAGGCGGCCGCCCTCGGCGCGGTCTGGGCGGCGTCCCTCCTCGCGCTCGGCGTGGTGCTGGCCCAGTGGGCCGCGCAGTTCGCCGAGACCCGGATGACCGGCCGCACCGGCGAGCGCGTGCTCTACGCCCTGCGCGTCAAGATCTTCGCCCAGCTCCAGCGCCTCGGCCTCGACTACTACGAGCGCGAGCTGACCGGCAAGATCATGACCCGGATGACCACCGACGTGGACGCCCTGTCCAGCTTCCTGCAGACCGGGCTCGTCACCGCCGTCGTCTCCGTCCTCACCTTCTTCGGCATCCTGGTCGCCCTGCTCGTCCTGGACGTGGAGCTGGCGCTGATCGTCTTCGCCACGCTGCCGCTGCTGATCATCGGCACCGTGTTCTTCCGCCGGAAGTCCGTGGCCGCCTACGAGCTCGCCCGCGACCGGGTCGGACTGGTCAACGCCGACCTCCAGGAGTCCGTGGCCGGCCTGCGCATCGTCCAGGCCTTCCGCCGCCAGCGCGCCGGCGCCGTCCGGTTCGCCGAGCGCAGCGACTCGTACCGCGAGGCCCGGGTCCGCGGCCAGTGGCTGATCTCCGTCTACTTCCCCTTCGTCCAGCTGCTGTCCTCCGGGGCGGCCGCCGCCGTGCTGATCGTCGGCGCGGGCCGGGTGGAGGCCGGCACGCTCACCACCGGCGCTCTGGTCGCGTACCTGCTCTACATCGACCTGTTCTTCGCCCCCGTCCAGCAGCTCTCGCAGGTCTTCGACGGCTACCAGCAGGCCACCGTCTCCCTCGGCCGGATCCAGGGCCTGCTGCGCGAACCCACCAGCACCCCCCGCCCGGCCGACCCCCGCCCGGTCCCCGAGCTGCGCGGCGAGATCGCCTTCGAGGGGGTCCACTTCTCGTACGGCACGGCAGAGGAGCGCGGGGAGAAGGAACCGGCGCTCACCGGCATCAGCCTGCGCATCCCCGCCGGGCAGACCGTCGCCTTCGTCGGCGAGACCGGAGCCGGCAAGTCCACGCTGGTCAAGATGGTGGCCCGGTTCTACGATCCGACCTCCGGCCGGGTCACCGCCGACGGGGTGGACCTGCGCGAGCTGGACCTGACGGCCTACCGCCACCGCCTCGGCGTCGTCCCCCAGGAGCCGTACCTCTTCCCGGGAACGGTCCGCGACGCCATCGCCTACGGGCGTCCCGACGCGAGCGACGCCCAGGTGGAGGCCGCCGCGCACGCGGTCGGCGCCCACGCCATGATCGCCACGCTGGACGGCGGCTACCTGCACACCGTCACCGAGCGCGGCCGCAACCTCTCCGCGGGCCAGCGCCAGCTGATCGCGCTGGCCCGCGCCGAGCTCGTCGACCCCGACGTCCTGCTCCTCGACGAGGCCACCGCCGCCCTCGACCTGGCCACGGAGGCCCTGGTCAACCAGGCCACCGACCGGCTCGCGGGCAAGCGCACCACCTTGGTCGTGGCGCACCGGCTGACCACCGCCGCGCGCGCCGACCGGGTCGTGGTGATGGACCGCGGCCGGGTCGCGGAGGACGGCACCCACGCCGAACTGCTGGCCCACGGCGGCCGGTACGCCGAGCTCTGGCGCACCTTCGCGGGCGAGGACGAGCCGGCCGCCGCGGCGTAGGGCGTGTCCCGCGGATCGGGCCGGATCAGCGGGCGGGGGCCTTGCGGGCGTGCAGGACGTGGCCCTCGAGGGGGAGGGGGCTGCTGTCCCGCAGCTGGAGGCCGGCGTCGGCGAGGAGGTCGGCGTAGTGGGAGGCGTGCCGTTCGCGGCCGCCCACGTTGCACGCCATGTGGAGGTCCCAGGCCGTGGCCAGCGAGGGGGAGTCGTCGGCGGGCAGGAGGCGCTCGACGATCAGGAGGTCGGCGTCCTCGGACATCGCGCGGGCGCAGTGGCGCAGGATCTCGCGGCAGCGGTCGTCGTCCCAGTCGTGCAGGATGCGGGAGAGGACGTACACGTCGCCGCCGGGGGGCGTGTCCGCGAAATCGCCCGCCCGGTAGTCGCAGCGGTTTCCGCAGCCCGCGGCGTCGAGGCTGCGGCGGGCGGCTTCGACGGCGTGGGGGCGTTCGAGGAGGACGCCGCGCAGGGTGGGGTGCGCGGCGAGGATGCGGGCGAGGAGTTCGCCGTTCCCTCCGGCGATGTCGACGACGGTCCGGGGCGAGGGGGCCGCGGCCGCGGCCGTGATGGCGGGGTGACCGGGCAGGGGCGCGAACATGCGCGAGGCGGCGGCCATCGAGCGGTCGAAGAGGTCGGCGAGCTCCGGGTCGCGGGCGAAGTGGTCGAAGTGGTTCTCGCCGAAGAGGTGGTCGAAGGCGGGCTGTCCCGTCCGCACGGTGTGGTCGAGCGCGGCGAAGGACCCGTAGAAGGGACCCCCGTACATCAGGGCCAGCGGGCGCATCGTGTCCGGGGAGTCGGCGCGCAGCAGGCGGCCGAGCGCGGTCAGGCGGAAGCCGTCCCGGTCCTGGGCCACGACGTCGAGCATCGCGAGGTACCGCAGGAGCGTGGCCAGGCCGCGGGGATGGGTTCCGGTCCGCCCGGCGAGCTCGGCGGCGGTGGTCGCGGCGGCCCGGTCCATGGCGTCGGGCAGGCGCAGGCGGGCGAACGCGGCGAGGGCCTGCGTGGTCCACGCACCGGTGAGCAGGTGCAGGAGCCTTTCGGCCTCCGGGGCCGCCACGCGGTGGCCGAGGTGCTCGGTGAGGACCGCGCGGTGGTCGCCGGGTGCGTAGAGCTCCAGACGCCGGTAGTCGCACGGGGAGTCCGCGGGAACGGTGAAGTAGAAGACGGTGCCGTCCTCGTGCTGGTTGTAGCCGCCGCCGTCGGGGGCGGCTCCGTGCCGGGCGAGGACCGCGCACAGCCCGCGCAGTACCAGCGGGTCCGGTCGCAGGATCTCGAAGGCCAGGTGTGCTTCGTGCCCGCGGGCGCGCTCGTACGCGGCGATCTCTTCCAGGTCCGACCCGGCCGGCACGGTCAGGGCGAACACCTCGACGGCCCGGCGTTCCCCCGCCGGACCGGGGACGTGGGGGCGCAGGATCCTCACGTCGAGCTCGGCCGCGTCGCGCCGGTGCCGCCGGGCGAGGCGGTCCCGTACGACGACGCTGGGGTGGGAGGGGGTGTCCCCGTCCAGTCCGCAGTCTCCGAACCGGGTCCGCAGGCTCACGGGATCCGGGGGGAAGAGCAGCAGCCCGGTGTGGGCGAACCGGCAGCGCGCGGCCAGCGCCCGCAGTTCCGGGCCGTGGAGGCCGGGCAGCAGGAGGGGCAGCAGGCTCGCGCTGTCGTGCTCCCTGACGAAGGCGGCCGCCGCGCGCAGGCGTGCCGTGTCGTCGAGGAGCATCGTTTCGTCGGGAGGCACCGTTGCGGCCGGGAGCAGCGCTTCGTCGGGAAGCATCGTTTCAGCGGGGAGCGTCGTCATCGCGGAATGTCCTCGGGGAGGCGGAGGGGATGGCGGAGGGGATGGCGGAGGGAATGGCGAGGGAGCCGGTGAGGGGGCCGGTGAGGGGGATCGTGTGGGTGCGGAGCCGGGGAAGGGCGGTCACACACCGACGTAGTTCTCGGCGAACCAGTCCTGGTGGGCGCGGGACGTGCGCAGGGACTCGAGGCGGGCGCGCCGCAGGGAGGCGTGGAACAGCCCGTCGGGTGTCGCGTGCAGCAGCCGGGTCATCCAGGCCGTGAACTCCTGGGCGCGCCAGATGTGCGCCAGGCAGCGGGCGGAGTAGCTGTCCAGCGCTCCGGTGCCGCCGCGGGTGAGGGCGTCGGTCAGGGCCCCGGCCAGGAGCTCCGCTTCGAGGACCGCGAGGTTCGCACCCTTCGCGGCGGCCGGGGCGGTCAGGCTCGCGGCGTCGCCGGCGAGGAGCAGCGAGCCGTGCCGCAGCGGTTCGACGACGTCGCACTCGAGGTCGACGACCCCGCGCTCCAGGATCGGGCCCTCGGTCAGCGGTCCGTGCCGCTCCGCGCCCATCCGCAGCCCCAGTTCCGCCCAGATCCGCTCCTCGGACCAGGCTTCCGGGTGGGTGCCGCGCGGGCACTGGAGGTAGTACCGGGTGACCTGCGGTCCACGCGCCATGTGTCCGGCGAAGCCGCGTCCGTGGAGCGCGTACCCGACGGCGTCGAGGCTGGGTGGAGCCTCGGCCAGCAGCCCGAGCCAGCTCACGCCGTGGTCGTGGTGGTGGTGGACGGCCCCCGCCGGGAGCGAGCGCCGGGCGGCGCCCCACCGGCCGTCGCAGCCCGCGATGAAGCGCCCGTCCCAACGGCCGGGCCGCCCGTCCACCTGCCGTGCGGTCACGTACGGCCGTTCACGCTCCGCGTCCAGGACGGCGAGCGCTTCGGTCTCCCAGTGGATCCGTCCCCCCGCGCGGAGATAGTGCGCGATGAGATCGGCGACCAGGTTCTGCTGGGGATATACGGTGTGCCGCTCTTCTTTTCCGAGGTTCTCGTAGTCGAGCCGGAACCGGACGTCCTCGGTGCGGAATTCACAGGATCCATGTAAGTGGCCATGGGTGCGCAGGCGGTCGGCGAGACCGTGCCGCTCGAGGATCCGCACCGTGTTCGGTGCGAGGAATCCGGCCCGGGCCCGGCTCTCGACCCGTGCGCGCGAGGAACGCTCCAGGACGACGCAGTCGACCCCCGTGGCCTGCAGAAGGTTGCCCAGGACCAGCCCGGCGGGCCCGGCTCCGAGGATGACCACGTCGGCCGACTCGCGCGCCGCCCGCCCATTCAGAGTCTTCGTCATAGAGCGGGAATCATAATCAGGGAAAAGGGCGAAGATGATCAAGCATCATTCGAATGCATCAATAGGATGAGAATCGGATCTTTCCCGGTGCGGGAAAAGCGGTGGCCGCTCTCCCGCGCTTCGTCGTGCCACGGGCCGAAGCGCGGGAGAGCGGCCTTTGTCCGCGGGCCCCGCCCGCCGGGGTCGAACGGCGGGCGCAGGGCTCAGAGCTCGCCGAAGAGCAGGTTCCCGGGGGCGTCCTCCTCGGTCCCGGTGTAGTACTCCCGTACCGCGCCGAGGAGTTCGTCCACGGACAGGAAACCGTCGTGGTCCGCGTCGATCCGGGCGAAGAGCGCTTCCGCGTCCGCGTGGCTCAGCTTCGTGTCGAAGGCCGTCTGGGCCTTCTGGAACTCCTCGGGGCTGATCCGGCCGTCGTCGTCCTTGTCGACCACCAGGAGCATCGCGTGCGCCATCGGGCGGAACGACTTGTCGTACGCCGCGCGGTCGTCCTGGAAGAGGCGGGTCATGCCCTGCTTGTACTCCTCCGGCGTGACCTTGCCGTCCCGGTCGATGTCCAGCTCGGTGAAGAGCTCCTGCCAGAAGTCGACCAGCCCGCCCATCACCTGGGTCGCCTTGGGGGAGGTCGCCGGCTCGCCGAGGGCCGACAGCAGGCGGGAACCGAGCCCGATGATGTCGTGCTCGTCGATCACCTGGTCCTGGTTGACGTCGAGGTGGGCGAAGGCGCGGTCCAGCTTGCGGTCGAGCAGGTCGTTCGTCATATCGGTGGCCTTTCACGGCTACGGTGCGGGGTCCCGCGTTCACCTAGCGTAATCTCCTGAGTGATCACGAACTCCCGTTATCCCGCTAGGAAGTTGTCGATGCACTCTTACGAGGTATGGGTCAACGGCGTCGAGGAGCCCGGCACCCGGTGGATCTACTGGCCTCGGGTGGGTCAACTCCTCCGCGAGCCGTTCGAGGTGCTCGGGCTCAAGGCCCGGCTGGAGCGCGGCGAGGACCTGCCGTACGACGACCGGCTGCTGGCCGGTCGCGTCGCCATGTCCACCCCCGAGCAGGGGCGGCGCGCCCTGGCCGCCGCCCGCGCCGCCCAGCCGGGGTGGGCGGGGATCCCGCTCGCCGACCGGCTGGAGCTGCTGCACGGCATCCACCGGGCCGTCGTCGGGCGGCGCGAGGAGCTGGCCGGGCTCCTGGTCGCCGAGGGCCACCCCGTACGGCTGGCCGCCTGGGAGCTGGACTCCGTCGCCGCCTCTTTCCACCCGGACTCCGTGGCCGACTTCGCAGCGCGGCTGCGGGAGCCCGAGCGGACCGCGGCCGGCCGCCGGACCCGCATGGTGCGCAAGCCGGACGGGGTGGTGTGCCTGAGCCCGCCGCGCAACGCCCCGACCTCCAACTCCTTCTACGGGGTGCTGGCCCTCGCCGCGGGCAACAGCCTGGTCGTCAACGCGCCGCCCACCGCCCCCCTGGGCGTCGGCTTCGTCTACCGGGAGATCGTGGCCCCGCTCCTGGAAGGGCTCGGTGCCCCGCCCGGCACCCTGAACGTCCTCTGCACGCACGCCCGCGCCGTGGTGCGCCAGTGGCTGGACAGCCCCGACTGCGACGACCTGGTCTTCTTCGGCGGCTCCGAGCAGGGCCTCAAGCTGGAGCGGGAGTGCGTGGCCGCCGGGAAGAAGCCCGTACTCGAACTGTCGGGCAACGACGGGGTGCTGGTGTGGCACGACGCCGAGGCCGATCTCGCCGCGCGGGCCCTGTGCGAGCGGTACTACGGCTCCGGGCAGATCTGCATGACCCCGAAGTTCGCCATCGTCCACCCCGAGGTGGCCGACCGGCTGCTCAAGGAGCTGGTGGAGCAGGTCCGGGAGATCCGGCCCGGTCCGCCGGAGGATCCGCGCACGGTACTGAGTCCGGTGGTCAAGCGGGCGGAGTTCACCGAGGTCCTCGGCGAGGTGCTGGCGGCCGGCGGGGAACTGCTGTGCGGCGGGGAGTTCGTGGACGTGGACGACGAGCCCTCGGCGGCGGGCCCCTTCATCCGCCCGGCGGTGGTCCGGGTGGACGGGCTGGCCGAGGCCGCCCGGCTGCGGGCCTTCCGCGAGGAGACCTTCTTCCCGCTGCTGTGCGTGGTCGTCCCCGAGGCGCCGGTCCGGCTGGAGGAGGCCATCGGCTTCCTCAACGCCAACCGCTACGGACTGCGCAACTCCCTGTGGACCCAGGACGAACGGGTCGTCGAGCGGTTCTGCGAAGAGGTGGTCAACGGCGGCATGCTGAAGGTCAACGACTCGCACATCGGCTGCCTGCCGGGGATTCCGTACAACGGCGGCACGGGGGCGACGGGCGGCATCTTCGGCGAGGCCAACCTGCCCGCCGTGCGCACCACCCACCTCCAGTCGATCGCCGTCGCCACCCTGGTCCGGCCGCGGGAATCGGTCTTCGACCACGGGACGGCGTGCGGAGCGGACCTCACCCCATGACCGGCTCCGCGGGCTCCAGCGGCTGAGTTTCTTTGTTCCACGCAACCTTTCGAGGGGGTTCGGCGTCGTACGAACGTACGCACCTGGTACGTACGACCGATGGGGGACAAGGTGTTGAAGGCGTGGAACCGGCGCGGGCGATGGGCGGCCCGCGCGGCGGTGGTCACGGCGACGCTGTGGCTGGGCGCGACCGGACTGCTGGTGGCGCAGCCGGCGTACGCCGCGACCGGCGGGTGCGCGGGGAACCTCGTGCGGACGCTGCCGTTCTCCACGGGCGAGGTGCGCGTGTACAAGACCCGCGACCGGGCCTGCGCGGTGGCGGTCGCCCGGCAGCCCGGTCAGCGGCGGTCCATGTCGGTGAGCATCCAGCCGCGCGGCGGCTACCCGGTGCGCGACGCGGGGCAATTCACCCGGTATGCCGGACCCGTCAGTGTCCACGCGATCAACCGCTGCGTGTACGTAAAGGGGAGCGTGGGGGGCGGATCCGTCGATTCCGGCTGGATCCTTTGCTGATGGAGCGTCCCAACTAGGTCTGTTCAGCCGCATGTTCCCCCGGCTAGGTTCACGGCGACCGATGTGAACTCATGGGGAGTGTGAATGCGCAAGAAGCTCGGATGGCTGCTGTCGCTCGCGGTGCTGATCGGCACCGCGGGTGCAGCCGGCACCACGGCGCAAGCGGCCACCGCCGCGGAACCGTCCGCCGTCACGGATGCCACCGCCACGGATGCCAAGGCCGCCACGGAAGACATCAAGGACCGGATCCTCGCGATACCGGGGATGAGCCTGATCGAGGAGAAGCCGTACCCCGGCTACCGCTTCTTCGTACTGAACTACGAGCAGCCGGTCGATCACCGCGCGCCGTGGAAGGGCACCTTCAAGCAGCGGCTGACCCTCCTGCACAAGGACGTCACGCGGCCCACGGTGTTCTTCACCTCCGGCTACAACGTCAACACCAACCCGCGCCGCAGCGAGCCGACGACCATAGTCGACGGCAACCAGGTGTCGCTGGAGTACCGTTTCTTCACCCCGTCCCGCCCCGACCCGGCCAACTGGGCGAACCTCGACATCTGGCAGGCCGCCAGTGACCAGCACCGGGTCTTCACCGCCCTGAAGAAGGTCTACAAGAAGAACTGGCTGGCCACGGGCGGCAGCAAGGGCGGCATGACGGCCACCTACTTCGAGCGCTTCTACCCGCGCGACATGGACGGCGTCGTCGCGTACGTCGCCCCCAACGACGTGGTCAACAAGGAGGACTCGGCCTACGACCGGTTCTTCGCCAAGGTCGGCACCAAGGAGTGCCGCGACAAGCTGAACGCCGTGCAGCGCGAGGCGCTCGTACGCCGGGTCCCGCTGGAGGCCAAGTACGCGGCCGCCGCCGCCGAGAACGGCTGGACCTTCACCACCGTCGGCAACCTCGACAAGGCCTACGAGGCCGTCGTGCTCGACTACGTGTGGGCCTTCTGGCAGTACAGCCTGCTCGCCGACTGCGCCTCCATCCCGGCCGCCGCCACCGCGACCGACCAGGAGATCTGGGACACGATCGACGCGATCTCCGGCTTCTCGGCCTACGCCGACCAGGGCCTGGAGACGTACACCCCGTACTACTACCAGGCGGGCACCCAGCTCGGTTCCCCCGACATCAAGCAGCCCCACCTCGGTGACCTGAGCCGCTACGGCTACCAGCCGCCGCGCAACTTCGTGCCGCGCGACATCCCGATGACCTTCCAGCCTGCGGCGATGCGGGACGTGGACACCTGGGTGAAGAACAACGCGAACCAGATGCTCTTCGTCTACGGGCAGAACGACCCGTGGGGTGCCGAACCGTTCCACCTCGGCTACGGGGCCCGCGACAGCTACGTGATGACCGCTCCGGGCGCCAACCACGGGGCCAACGTCTCCAAGCTCATGGAGGCCGAGAAGGCGCTGGCCACCGAGAAGATCCTCACGTGGGCCGGAGTCGCCCCGGCGACCACGCCCACCGGCGCCGCGAAGGCCGCGCCGCTGGCCAAGCCGGACGCGCAGCTCGACCAGCGCGACATCGAGCGCGAGCCGATGCTGCGCCCGTAGCTCCGTAGCTCCGTAGCTCCGTAGCTCCCTAGCGCCACAGGCGCGGACCCGAGGGGCCGCGGGAGGGGTACGGGGTCACCCGTACGCCAGCCCGTGGCCCAGCGGGTAGCGGCCCGGCACCGGGACCGGCAGGCGCCCCGCGGGGCGTACGGTCCCGGTGACCACCCGGGCCGCCGCCCGCAGCTCCACGTCCGTCCAGGTGTAGGTGGCCAGTTCGGCCGCACAGGCCGGCAGCCTGGCGGGGTCGTAGGGGTTGCGGATCGCCACCAGGACCACCGGTACCCCGGTGGCCAGCAGTTCGGTGACCAGGTCGCGTTGCGGGCTCTCGCCCTCGGGGACGTTGTACGTGCATACGAGCACGGCCGCGTTGCCGGGAGCGGCCGCCACGGCGCGGGCGGGCGGCAGGGCCGTCGCCCGGCAGCCCAGCGCGGACAGCTCCCGGGCCAGTACCGCGGTAGGGGGTCCCGTCGTACCCGTGGGGGAGACCGGGTCGGTCCCGGTGACCAGGAGCAGCGGCCGGTCCGCCGGATCCAGCGGCAGCAGCTTCACCGGATTGGCCAGCAGGGTCGTCGTACGGTCCGCGATCTCCCCGGCGGCCGCCAGGTGAGCCGGGATGCCGACCGCCGCGTCCACGGCGTCCGTCGCCCGGAACGCCTCCCCGTCCCGTGCCGCCGCGTCGAACACGCCGCGGCGGGCCTTCAGTTCCAGGATCCGCAGCACCGACTCCTCGATCCGGGCCCGCGTCAGCTCGCCCGACTCCACGGCCGCCAGCACGCTGCGCACGGCCAGTCCCAGGTCCGGCGGGTTCAGCAGCTGGTCGCAGCCCGCCTTCAGGGCCAGCACCGGGACCCGGTCGTCCCCGTACTTCTGGCGGACGCCGGCCATGTCGAGGGCGTCGGTCACCACCACCCCGCGGAAGCCGAGGCGTTCGCGCAGGATCCCGGTGACGATGGGCCGCGAGAGGGTCGCCGGATCCCCCGACGGGTCGAGTGCGGGGAAGACGATGTGCGCCGTCATCACCACGTCCACGCCCGCCTCCACGGCCGCCCGGAACGGCGGCTCGTCCAGCTCCTCCCACTGCGCGCGCGTGTGGGTCATCAGCGGCAGCCCGACGTGGCTGTCGGTCCCTGTGTCCCCGTGTCCCGGGAAGTGCTTCGCCGTGGCGGCCACCCCGGCGCCCTGGTAGCCGCGGATCTGGGCCGAGACCAGGGCCGCCACGGCGTGCGGGTCGGAGCCGAAGGACCGTACGCCGATGACCGGGTTGGCGGGATCGACGTTCACGTCGGCCACCGGGGCGTAGTTGTGGCGGATGCCCATGGCCGCCAGCTCGGCGCCCGCGATGCGCGCCGCCCGGCGGGCCTCGGCGGTGGACCCGCCCGTCCCCAGGGCCAGGGCCCCCAGCGCCATGGCTCCCGGGAGCAGGGTCGCGGGGCTGCCCACGCGGGCGACGGCGCCGTGCTCCTGGTCGACGGAGAGCAGCAGCGGGATGCCCGCGCCGGAGTCCGCGGCAGCCCGCTGGAGCCCGGCCGACAGCTCGGCGATCTGGCGCGGGGAGCGGGTGTTGTGCGCCCAGCCGAAGTAGACGATCCCGCCGAGGTGGTAGCGGGCGACCAGCTCGGCGGGGGTGCGCACCCCGAACTTCTGCTGGTTGAGCGCGGCGTCCTCGGGATCGGGCCCGGTCGCGGCATGCCCGTACGCCCGCGACACGAAGAGCTGCCCGACCAGTTCGGCCAGGCTCATGCGCGCCATCGTCTCGCGCGGCCGGATCCGGGGCGCCGGACTGCGCCGCGGTGCGCGGTCGCCCGGCCGGGGATCGTCGGGGGCCGGGCCGCCGGGGTTCCGGGCGGGGCCCACCGCGGCCGACGCGGCCCCCGCGGCGGTGACGGCGGCCACGGCGGCCACGGTGAGCAGGGTCCGGCGGGAGGCGTGGTTCGGCACGCGCCGGACCCTACTGCGGGGCAGGGTCCCCGGAGCGGCGGACACTCGCGGGGTCCCCCGGACGGGGGGCGACGCGGGGCCAGTGCTCGCGCAGGGTCCGGACGGCCTCGGTGATCGCCGGCCGGCGGGCCGCCCCGGTCCGCCACAGGGCGTACAACCGGCGTACGGGGCCCGGCTCCAGCGGTACGGCCACCGCGCCGGGCGGCAGCGTCCCGGTCCCCAGCCGCGGTACGACGGCCACCCCGAGCCCGGCGGCGACCAGCGAGACGATGGTGTGGTTCTCCTCGGCGACGTGTGTGATGTCGGGCTCGAACCCGGCCGTGCGCAGGGTCCGTACGAGCCAGTCGTGGCAGACCCGGCCGGGCGGCTGGCAGACCCAGCGCTGCCCGCCCAGGTCCGAGCGGTGGATGACGTCGCGGGAGGTGAAGGGGTGCCCGGCGGGCACGAGGAGGTCGCAGCGGTCGTCCCCGATCACCGCCTGCTCCACGCCCTCGGGGGCGGGCAGCGGGGCGATGTCCCAGTCGTGGGTGACGGCCAGGTCGGTGACCCCGCGCGAGACCAGGTCCATCGAGAGGTGGGGGTTGATCTCGGTGAGCCTCACCTCCAGGGCCGGGTGGCGGTGGGCCAGGTCCGCGAGGACCCCGGGGAGCAGGCCGCGGGCGGCCGAGGCGAAGGCGGCGACCCGCAGCCGGCCGATGGGCTGGCCGCGGGACTCCTCCAGCGCGGTCTCGGCCTGCTCGGAGATGGCCATCAGCCGCTGGGCCGTCTCGGCCAGCAGCTTGGCCTCCTCGGTGAGGGCGACCCCGCGGCCGTGGCGTTCGAGCAGGGTCGTGCGGGTTTCCCGTTCCAGCTTGGCGATCTGCTGGGAGACGGCGGAGGGGGTGTACCCGAGGGCGGCCGCGGCCGCGCCGACCGAGCCGTGGACGGAGACGGCGTGCAGGGCGCGGAGCCGGGAGAGGTCGAGCATGCCGGTCAGCTTAGGGCGTGCCGTTCGGATCGGGCCGGGCCCGCGTCGTCCGGCACGCGGATCGCTGGATGAAGCTCTGCTACATCCGACCCTGAAGACATCTGTGCTGGTGCTAAACGGTTGTTGAGCCGATGCTCGGAGCATGCGACCCATGCACACCGCCCTCGCGGTCCTCGTAGCCGCGGTCTGGGGTTTCAACTTCGTCGTCATCGAGTTCGGGCTCGGATCGTTTCCTCCGCTGCTGCTGTCCGCCCTGCGCTTCCTGGCCGCGGCCCTGCCGGCGGTGTTCTTCGTCGGGCGGCCCAAGGTGGCGTGGAAGTGGGTGATCGCGGTCGGCGTGGTCCTCGGCATCGCCAAGTTCGGGCTGCTGTTCTCCGGGATGGACAACGGGATGCCGGCCGGGCTGTCCTCGCTGGTCCTCCAGGCGCAGGCGGTGTTCACGGCGGTGTTCGCGGCCGTCGTGCTGAAGGAGCGCCCGGGCCGGCTGCGGATCGCGGGCATGGCCGTCGCCTTCGCGGGGATCGCCGTGGCCGCCGTGGACGAGGGCGCCTCCGGACCGGTGCTGGGCTTCACGATGGTGATCGCGGCCGCCGCGTGCTGGGGCGTGTCCAACGTGCTGACCCGCAAGGCCTCCCCACCCGACGCGCTGAACTTCATGGTGTGGGTGAGCGTGGTGCCGGTGCTGCCGCTGGCGGGGCTCTCGCTCCTGCTGGAGGGGCCGGAGCGGGACCTGGCGGCGCTGCGCGGGCTCGACTGGAGCGGGGTCGGCGTCATCCTGTACCTCGCCTGGATCACCACGGTGTTCGGCTTCGGGGCGTGGGGGTTCCTGCTGCGCACCTATCCCGCCTCCTCCGTGGCCCCCTTCTCGCTGCTCGTGCCCGTCTTCGGGATGAGCTCTGCGGCGCTGGTGCTGGGGGAGGGCGTGAGCGGGCTGCGCTGGGTGGCGGCCGTGCTGCTGGTCGGCGGCGTGGCGGTGACCTCGCTGGTCCCCGCGCAGCCCCGGGCCGCGGCGGTGGCGCAGGCGGATGCGCACGTGGCGGCGCAGGAGGCGGACGCGAAGGCCGTGGAGCAGGCCGTGGACGCGCAGGCCGCGGAGGTGCCCGTGCCGGGTCCCGACCCGGTTCCGCTTCCGGCCGCGGGTGCTCGCTAGCGGAGGGCTTCCGGCTCCCCGGCCGCGCCCGCGCGACCGGGGAACCGCGGGCTCAGACGCCGTTGAAAGGCTCCTTGCCCAGCAGATATCCGGCGTGCAGCCGGTTGCGGGCTCCGATGCTCTTCATGATGCTCGCAATGTGGCGTTGGCAATTTCGCAACGATATCCCGACGACGTGCGCTATTCGATTGTCCGATTCCCCCTGGATGAGGAGCGAGACGATGGTCTGCTGAATGTCGGAGGTAATGGCCGCGCGCGCCGGGCGGTCGTCATCCGAGGTGAATTTCTCGGCCGCGCTCCAAGCCCGCTCGAAAGCCTCCACAAGGAATGAGACAAGGTGGCTGTTTTTCGATACTGCCGCACCGTGGGATCCGTCCGAGAGCGGCAGGATCGCCACTTCCTTGTCGAAGATGATGCAGCGCGGAAACCCGTGCGCGAGCGTGCAGACCTCCGCGCCGAGCGGCGCCACCCGCCCGACGAAGGACGCGGTGGCCGGGCTGAACCGGGCCGTGTGCTGGTACAGGGTCCGCATCCGTACGCCGCGTTCCAGCAGCCGTTCGGTGCGTTCCAGGCTCTCCTCGAGCACCTCCGTGTCCCGGGCGCCGCCGGGCTGGGAGGTCATCACCTCGGTGCGGCAGCCGACCGCGAGGCCGGAGATGAGTTTGCGGACCTCCGCGACGCCCGGGATCAACTCCAGTGCCGCACTGTCCTTCAGGTGCGCCGTCGCGAGGGTCAACTGATCCAGTTCCCCGCGTAGTTGATCGAGGAAGGTCTGGTTCTCGTTCAGGTCCTGCTGTGCCGGGTTGAGGACCTTGATGCGCGCGTGGTCCACGGGGTACGGGGTGTAGATGCCGGTCACGGGGCACTGGGTGAGCAGCCCCAGGGTGTCCAGTGACGCCGCGGCCTCCTCCACTTCCCCGGTGGTCATGCCGAGGGCTGTGGCGGCCGTGTCGCACGTTGTTCCCGGTGTCCGTGCGCAGAACCGGTAGAGACGGTCTCCGGCAGGGGTGAGCCGGGGCACGGGAAAAGGGTGGACTTGTCTGATTGTGTTCAATTCATCCCCCTGTCATGTTTTCGCCAGCGGCAACATGATCCCAGAAAGGGATGGATCCGGATGTCGTGGAACGGACAGGATGAGGCCGAAGCTGATCCGGACCGCAAGACATCTCGAGGGGCAGGCAAGCATGCCACGTATAGCGAGTTTCCTCATCGCCATTGCGGCAACTTTCGCGGTGACCGTCTTTCTTGCCCCGTCGACCGGTGGTGTGGCGAACCTCGCCGGCGCCACTGGTCCGGGTCAGGTAGTCAACGATCTCGGCTGGGGATGAGATGCCTCGTAGTAAGTCGTACAACACGTACTCCAACCTGCAACGCCCTGAGTTCCGCAAGCGCGTCGACGAGCTCCTGCTGAAGTTCGAGCGGGACTTCTACGAGCGCAGCGCGGGCGCCGACGGCATGCTCGACAAGGAGAAGTTCGACCTCGAGCTGTACAAGCGCCACAACGTCGAGACGATGATCCGGATCGGCCTCAAGCGCGCCGTCGACCCGCTCATCGCCAACTACTGGGCCACCAGGGACCCGCAGCTCTGCAAGGAGTGGGGCCTGTACGGCGCGGAGGAGGGCCGCCACGACCGCATGTTCGCCGGCGACCTGCACAAGGTCGGCATGACGGACGAGGAGATCTACGCGATCCGTCCGACCTTCGCCACCGAGCTGCTCAACGGCTACTTCTACTACACGATGGCCACCGAGGGTCCGCTGGCCGCGATGATCAGCGGCTTCTACCTGGAGTACATCGCGGGCAAGACGCAGCCCGACTGGCTGGACATCATGGAGCAGCACGTCGGCGCCGCCAACACCAAGGGCGCCCGTGCCCACCTGGCCCTCGACGAGGACGACGACCACGTCGACATGGTCTGGAACCTCATCATGCGCGTCATCAAGGACGAGGCCGACGAAGAGCGTTTCGTCGAGCACCTCATCAAGATCAACTCGCTGTTCGTGTCCTACTTCGTCGAGGTCTACGCGGCCACCGTGCTCGGCGCCGGCGCCGACGCCTCGCTGCTGACCCAGGCGGCACCGGCCGCCGCCGTACAGACCAACCTGCAGACGAAGGCCACCGCTTCGGTCTGACCGACCGGCCCCCACCTGCCGGCGACGCTCTGAAGGCCGAAGCGCCGAAGGGCCGGCATTCCCGCAGTCCGGCGATCCCGGGCATTGCGTTCCAGATGTGCCGCACGGCCCCCACGGGGGGCAGTGCCGCGATGTCCGGGGTCCGGCTGCTCCACCCGTCTACTCACCAAGGAAGACGATGCACTATTCATGGCCTCGCGAACTGTCCGAACAGGACATGCGCGAAATGATCGAACTGATGGACGCCGTCGCGGTCAAGGAGATGACCCTCGGCTTCTACGAACCGGTGGGCCTGGAGAAGGGCCTGCCCCTCATGCGGGCCTTCGAGGCCGATCTGCGCAAGGGCGCCGTCGACCTCCTCCACGTCCGCAACGACGAAGGCCGCATCGTCGGCATGGTGACGCTCGCCCGGGCCCCGCTGCCCGCCCGGCGCCACATCGTCGAAATGCGCCGTTGCGTCGTGGCCCCCGACTACCGCGGGCAGTTCCTTCTCGAAGGCTGGGCCGAGGCCCTGCGCAAGGTCGGCGAGATGGGCTGCGACGTCATCACGCTCGAAGTCCGCGACGACGGCCCCTCCGTGCTCTGGCAGCGCCTGGGCTTCCGCGAATACGGCCGGCTGCCCGACTACGCCCGCGCCGACGGCCGTCCCGTCACCGGCTTCTACATGCACGCCCGGCTCGCCGACATCACGGCCCACTTCGAGGCCACCGGCACCTGGCTGCACGAGGTCGAGTCCGACCGCGTCGCGGTCGCGAGCTGACCCCCCTCCCCACCGGCGGGCCGTGCACGGAGCACGCCGTACGCGCACCGTGCCTGACGCAGGTCCCGCGCACCGTGCCTGACGTACGCCCCGCGCACCCGCATCCGCGCCACTGCTGAACACTCCTCCTGACCGCCGCGCGGCCCGAGCACGCCGTGCGGTCCCCGCACCGAGCACGCCGTACACCGCCGCGGGCCGATCCGCCCGTGCGCCACGGCCCCTCGCGGCCGGCCGGCCGGTGCGACGCCTCCCGCCCCACCCACCGCTCTCACCCCACCCACCGCCCGCCGGGGCGCACCGGGAGCGGGGCCCCGCGGGCGCCGGGGCCCCCCCCCCCCCCCCAAAGGGCCACCCAAATACAAAAAAGCCCACCAAAACAACAACCGCCACAACAAAAAACTCAA